>NZ_JAZHOC010000022.1:0-22486 GCF_036553575.1 Methylobacter sp. Wu1
AAACAATCTGCTTCTCAAAGTTGGAAACCCTGCATGATACGGTCATCGGATTACTGATTAACAAGGTTGAATTTGGCTTGGATATTCATGCCAAATTACAGATTTAACCCACTACCAAACGGCAACACAATAGTGGGCAGCCAGAACCAGCGCCTGTCGTATTTTCTGCCGAGGAAAAGACCGGTAAAAGCTAAAGCTGAAGCATTGGTTTCCAGCACGCGTTCTATATCCCATTCTCGGTCAAGTTCCCATATGCGGCGCGTAATGTCTTCTCTGCTTCGAGCCACATACCGACGAACCCGAGCCTCGATCTCTCGGTCTATATGACGATTAATGGTTGGTAAGGTATGGGATCGCACCCTGTCTGAAGTATCAACGGAGTCTTTCATCGCTAACCTCCTTTATGGAGCATTTGAACCGGAATATTGGCCGTAAAATCAGGCAGTGTCGGTGCGGAAACGCACACTTGGACATTCTCCAATACATGAGAGCAATTATCTCGCCTTTATGCCGGATCAGGCGCAGAAATACAGAAATTACGCAGTTTGCCTGTTCAGTCCTCGAAATAAGCGATTTTAAAACCTGTGGGGGCGACTTTAGTCGCCTTTTATCTGAATGGGCGACTAAAGTCGCCCCCACAGGCTTGCGTAAGTCCTGGAATAAAGACTTTAACGATCTTCACATCATTGCAGCAACGCTCAGGAAGCATCCATTTTATAGCCGAACCCACGCACGGTCTTGAGAAGTTTCAGCTCATAGTCGTCATCGATTTTGCGCCGCAACTGGCGAATGTACACATCCACCACATTGGTCAACGGATCGGCGCTGTAGCCCCATACCTGTTCCAGAATGCGGGTTCGGCTCAGCATCTTGCCCGGCATGCGCATGAAACATTCGAGCAGGGAAAATTCCTTGGGCGTCAGATCAATTAAAGCATCGCCGCGCCTGACTTCATGGGTTTCAATATTCAGGACCAGATCGGCTATGTGCAATTCCTTGCTTTCCGGCTTGACCTCGACGCCGCGGCGGCGCATCAGTACTTCGATGCGCGCCAGCAGTTCCTCAAATGCGAAAGGCTTGGTCATATAGTCATCGGCGCCGGAGCGCAGACCGGCCACCTTGTCCTGCACCGTGTCCCTGGCCGTCAGCATCAGAATCGGCGTGTCGACGCCATTGCTGCGCAGGCGCTCGCAAATTTCCAGGCCGTTAAGATCGGGCAGGCCCCGGTCCAGGATGATGACCTGAAATTGCCCCTCGGTGCCCAGCGGAATGGCCTCCTTCCCGCTGCGGGCCACTTCAACGGAAAAGCCTTCGGCCTTCAGCCCTCGCCGGACAAAATCGGCAATACGCTCATCGTCTTCCACCAGCAGCACGCGCATGTAGCCAGGGCTTGAGAGACTGTCGGGTTTTAGGTATTTTTCGTTCATGCAACATCGTCCTGTTCTGCCGAAATCAGCGGCAGCGTTATCGTGAATTTCGAGCCTGAATTTTCGGTGCTTGTCACGGTGATTCGTCCACCGTGCGCCTTAACGATCGACTTGGCCATGGGCAGGCCCAGGCCGGTGCCGTCTGCCCGCATATGAAGTGCGTTTTTGCTGCGGAAGTTACGGTCGAAAATACGCTCCAGATCCTGTGACGGTATGCCGATGCCCTGATCGCTGAGGCTAAGATATGCCTCATCGCCGTCCGTGAATAATTCGACCGCGATGTGCCCTCCCGGATTGGAATACCGGCAGGCATTGTCGCCCAGAATGAACAGCACCTGCCGAAGCCGCTGTTTGTCGCAGTGCACCCACACCGGTTCGGCCGGCGCATCCAGAGAAACCGAAATCGAGTTTTCCTGGGCCATGACCTGAAAATCCTCGACAGTGCTGGCCACCAGTTCAGCCAGGTCCAGCCTGTCCCATTCAAATTGCATATTGGCGGATTCGGCGCGGGCAAGAAACAACAGATCGTTGACGTATTTGCCCAATTGCATGGACAGTTCGAGGATGCGCTGCAAAGCGTCCTTATACTCCTCGGTATCCAGTTCCTCTTCCATCAGCGTCACTTCCGCCTCGCCGCGAATGACGGTGATCGGCGTGCGCAGTTCATGGCTGATATCGGCCAAAAACTCGCACCGCTGGACATCCATGCGCTTCAATTCTTCATTCAATTGATGAAGTTCGAAGGTACGCTCCGCCACCTTTTTCTCCAGCACGGCGCGCCCCTCCTGCAGCTTTTCCTGCTGAACCTCCAGCTTCTGGGCCATTTCATTGAAGTGGGCGGCCAGATAGCCGAATTCATCGCGCGTATCGAGGGCAATGCGATGAAACAAATTGCCGGAAGCTATTTCATCGGTGCCTTTCATCAAGGCTTCGATAGGCTTTCTAACTCCGCGAAAGAGCAGCACGCCGGACATGAGGCTGAACAGCGCCGCGCTCGCTGAAGCCAGGACGGCGATCCAGCGCGACTGGGCAACCAACGCTTCCAGTTCTTCCCTGGCTTGTCCAGCCTTTTCCCGCTCGGCGTTGATGGCGGCATCGATCAAGGGCTGGAATTTTCCGTCGATTTCCTCTTCGGAAAATTTCGACAGCGCCAGTACCGCCATATCGCGCTTGCCCTGCTGACGCAGTTTTTCAACTTCATCGAACCGATATTCGCTAGCTTCCAGGAAAGCGGTGAAACGGGCAACCCTTTCCAGCTCGCCCGGTTTGTCCTGCCAATCTTCGGCAGAATCCCCGGCGGCCTGCGTGTTGATTGCGGTGTTCCTGAGCACCTCCATCGCCTCGTAGAGATGCTGTTTGGATGACTCCACGCCGGCGCCTGCAACTGGCGTATCCGCCACCAGCCGGTCCATGCGCTGCTTGAAGTGGCGATAGGCTTTCTGGGACAGTTGCTCGTAATGATCGAAAGTCTCGTACGCGGCCTGGCTGCGCTGGAAATACAATTCAACCCGGTCGGAACCCCAATGGAGCACAAGCCCCAGGAACAGGACAAAACCAAACGAGACGGCGATGACTGCCGCCAATCGAAAGCGAAACATACGGACTAATTTTCGTCGGCGCTCTCGCTCTCGTCCATTTGCTTTTCCATGGACCTGATGGCTTCCAGCTTTTCCCGCAACAGCCGGTTTTCATCTTTCCTTGATCCTTTTGAATCATTCGGTTCATACACGGTTTGGGCTTTTTTCGGTCTGCTGTCCACCGATACGGAAGACCTTCTCGATCCGCTGTTCATGCGTTTCAAAGCTTCCGTATTGATGGAAACAAATCTCTGCAGACGCGAGTCGGTCAGGGGAACCGTCTCCACCCCTCTCAGCACTTTAGAAATCGAACCGCAGGAATCGGAAAGCAGGCGGCCCACCATAAGGTGCAGCTGAACGCCGGGATCGCGCGATCCTTTCTGCCGTCTCACTAATGTCCGGCACACGTCGGCGCGCGATGAGGCCGACATGTGGGCCATGTTGTCGCCGAAAGTAAGCAGTTCCTCATAATCGGACCGGGCATAGGGATCGCTGTAATTGTTTGAAAACCCGCCCCCGAAACCGGAATTGAACTGGGCGCATCCCGTCATCAGCAAGACTGACGCCAGGCATATAAATCGTATAGGTTGTAACAGCATAGTTTTCTCAGGCCTCTCCGGTTAACGGTATTTGAACCCGGATGCGGGCCCCCTGTTGATCTTCTCTTGCGTCAATGATATCGACCTTGCCCTGGTGGTTGGCGACATATTCCTTGACCATGGCCAGCCCGAGTCCGGGGCCTTGGGCGTAGTCGCCGTTTTGAGCAGCCTTGCCGCGATAAAAGGGTTCGAAGACATGCGGACGTTCATCCGGATCGATGCCGGGCCCTTCATCTTCGATTTCCAATTCCATTTGCGTGCCCGCATCGCGCAGCATGATGCGTATTTCGCCGTCTATAGGCGAATATTTCAAGGCATTGTCAAGCAGTTGTTCGATAATGCCCCGCAATTGCTCATGGACGCCGGAAATCTCGACCGGCCTGACCAGCTTCTTCAGCGCGATGGCTTTTTCCTGCAGCAGAGGTTGAAAATCCTCGATGACGGATTCCAGCAAGTTTTTCATATTGACGGTATTCTTGAGATTCATTTCCGGCATCGAGTTGATCTGGCTGTAGCGGACCAGTTCCTCGGACACGGTTTTCAGCTTTTCGCTGTTGGCGCACAGCGCCAGCGCGATCTCCTGCCGCGCCCTGTCCGATTCGCCATCCGCCTCGTCGGCAAGCCGTTGCGCGCCCTCGCGGATGCTCTCCAGCGGCGCCTCGATCTCGCGGGCGACGTTGTGCATGAACTGTTGCTTTGAAACCTCCAGTTCCATCAAATGCGTGCGCAGCCATTCGAGGCGATTGCCGAGATAGCGCAAATCCGAAGGGCCTGTCACCAGGATGGGTTCTGCGAGATTTCCGGACCCCAGGCGGCGAATGGAGGCATCGAGCTGCCGCATCGAACGCGAGAGCACAACCAGCAGCATCACAATGAAAACAATTGAAATCAGCAGCAAGACAGCCCCTTTGACCAAGAGAGCCTGTTCAAGAGATTCGGACTGCTGGCGCAATTCATTGAATTCATGATCGACATGTTTTTCAAATTCGCGCGAAAGGGTATTGGAGGCTTCGCGCAAGCCCTGAAAAGCCTCGTCGATCGGCAATTCGGGATTATTCTCATCCGCCGCCCCCATGATCTGCTGATAAATCAGATTTTCCTTTTCCGACAGTTCGTTGACCAGCAGGGCGATTTTGTTATCCACATGCAGTTTCAGCAACTCATTCAAGCCCTGCTTGAACGACGCCCGCGCATTTTCATACGATTGCTGCTCATAAGGCTGGCGCAGGGATGGGTCCGACAGCAGAACGAACAGCCTGGCTTTCCGCTCGATATCGGAAGCTTTCTGCAGAACCTGACGGATGGTCTTGGTCTGCTCGAAAACCTGGAAATTGATGGTTCTGCCCAATGTCGCCGTGTCGCGCATGGCGTAAGCCGCATACATCACATCCAGGAAAAGAGGAATGACTGCAACGACAAAACCCAGAACGATCAGGGATTTTAACGACAGGATGTTTCTGAATTTCATCCGCGCACAAACCGATGCAAACCCGCTCCATAGGATGGAGAAATCCGGTTTTTTGAAGTTTTTTTGAATAAAAGAGGAACTGAAATCTTTCATTGATTGTTGTGTTGGATCGTCAAAAGTAACCTTGCTTTCCGATAATCCATTTGAGATACCAGAGCGGCACGAAAGCCTGTTCCCGGCATTGAAAATCCAAGTATTCTATACAACCCTGATTCGGATAGGGTCACTATGATACATTTATTTACCAGGCTCCGTGAAATTTTAAGCTCATCTTAGGATTTAACCTTTAATATTGGCTTAATCGATCAAGATTAATTTTTGCTTCATTTGTGCCGCATCAAGCCTTACCCGCCAAAAAACATTTAACCTCATGAATTCATTGAAAATATTCCCTCTTATAATACAGGCAATGCTGGTTGTGTCGGCCGGGTTATCCAATGCCGGCGCCGCCGGGCTCGCGGGATTATCGATAACGGGCACGGCCGAGAACCCTGCACTTCTGCTTGAGCTGGGCAGTGAGCCGGCCGGCGTCGACAACAAGGCCGTGCAGGTCTACAGAGGAGTGGTTTCCGGTCATGAAGGCGACGCTTCGATTCAAACGGACAAAGATGAAATTACTTCCCTGCATCCCGGCTTCGGCACATGGAAGGTCAACTTCCGCTTCAAGATAAAGCCCGGCACGCCTGCTAAACCATACACTTTCTTGGCGCGCTGGCGGCAGGGCGGCGAACCCGATGTCTGCGTGCAGTCTTTTGAAGTCTGGGCCGGACCGGACCAGTCCAGACTGGAACAGCGCGCCGTACTGTCCATGAAGCCCAAGGGTTGGGATTATGCCTGGATAGCCGCGGAGTCGCCCATAACTCTCAAGGCGGATGATGCCGTTATCGAGGTGCGCGATAATGGCGCCGGGCATGACGCCAAGGTCTTCGACGCCTTCCTGCTCTCGCCTCCCTTGCCCGCAAGCGGCACAGCGGACAGACCGCTGGTGCTTCTGGATTTAGGCAAGACACCAAGCGCATCGGTGGAAAAAGACCCTGCCGTGCAAGTCCAGCTCGGCGCTGCCACGCCCGGTCCCGGCGCCGGATCGCTGCTGACTGAAAAGGACGAGGTTCAGGTATTCCATCAGGGCTTCGGCGACTGGGGCGCCAATTTTCGCTTCGAACTTAACCCCGTGATTACGCCCGGACAGTATCGGGTTTTCGCCCGTTACAAAAGCGGAGGGGAAGTCTCCCAAGTCACTCAGAATTTCACGGTCAAGGCCGGTGCAAAGCCGGATGAATTGGCTGCGCGCGGCAGCTTTGATCTGACTAACACCTCGCCCTGGGAATACCAGTGGCTGCAATCGCCGTCGACCGTTACCGTATTGCCTGGCGACCACTGGCTGGAAATCAACAATTCCGGCAAAGCGGACGGCGCCAAAGTATTCGACGCCTTCCTGCTCAAGCTGGAAGCGCCGCTTGGGGACTGGATGAGTCCTGAGCAGGCGCAGGCCAGAAACCGCTTTCTGGCGCTAACCAAAACAGAGCCGAATGCCAAACAGCATCTTTATGTGCTCGATGGCAAAGGCGAAAAAGATGAGATCCTGTTCCGCGGTCTGGCTGCCGATGCTGCGCGGCCAAGTTACGATAAATTCTCGGTATCCTACTTGGTCGGACCGGAAGCCAAATCCCTGGCCCAGAAGTTGAATCTGCCGGCACTGCCCGCGGCGGTAATGACTGATGATCATTACACTATTCTGGGCGTTCTGGCGCAGCCCAAAAACGAAGCGGATGCCGCGAAATTCCTTGCCGACCCGGTTAAAGCCGGCACGATGCCCAAGCCTGCTGCGGCCGGCAAGGCTGAACCCAAACCGCTTCATGGCGGCATCCCCGAAGCGTGGCTGGTCGGCGGCCTGCAAGACGGCCTGGCGGGCGTTTCGGTTTATGGGCTGGACAGCGAGACTGTCCTGCGCCCAAATCCCGATCAGCCCTATCCCAGCCTGCAAATGATGGGCGGGGAAATGCGGACATGGCAGGCTGCCGCCACGGAATCCGACGGCACCGCGGTCATCGAGCCCAGCACCCGACATTCCTACGGCTGGTCGCGCGGCAGCGGCTATGCGCAGCTCTATCTGCATGTCGATCAGGCCATGCAGGCCCTGCTGCATCTGAAACAATCCGGCATCCGGACCGCGGGCTGGCTGGACGGACAGCCAGTCAAACTGGCTAATGACCCCAACCCGCCGTCCGGATTCTCGTCGGTCGGCGAAACGGTAAAAAATCTGCTCAAGGGCCTGACCACGGAAGGATTAGTGGCGACCGCTTTATCCGAGCGCCCCGAAGCGCCGCAGGTCGCAATACTGAACCTGTCGCCGGGCTGGCACAGTCTGCTGATCAAACTGGCGATGCAGCACGACCAAGGCCAGCGTTTCTCCTTTACCGGCAAATTTACCGATTCGTCCGGCCGACCGCTGGATTCGATCAAAACGCAACTGACCGACCCCTCCGTCGATCCCGCACTGAACAGCGTGGCTGCCAAACTGCGCCCGCTGATCTCCGTAGATGCACCGACCAATCTGCCTCGTCCGGGCGACCCGCTCAAACTGCGCGTGGATATGCGCTGGCATCCAATCCTGGAGGAAACCAAACTACAGGCGCCGATGCCGCGATTTCAGGCCAAGCTGCGCCTGCATCTGGTCGATTACAGCGGCAACGAGATCGCAACGAAAGACGTAGCGGGACTGTTCCCCGGCCAAGTCGAAGTCAATTTCGGCAAAGCGCCGGAGACCGGCTATTACGCGGTCTACCCTGCCCTGTATACGCCCGAAAGCCAGTTGATCATGGCCTATCCCGCCGACGGCTTTACGGTCGTAGCCGGAAACACCGAGCAAAAGCGCAGGCTGGACAGCAAGAAACTGTGGAACAACGACTATTACGCTTTGGCCGACGGCGATAAGAGCTTCGGGCAGGCAGGCGGTTATTTCGATTGGCTGGAGCGGATGGGGATCTATAAAAGCTACGGCACTTACCCGGGCTTCGATCCTCAGTACCGCGCCAAGTGGGAGCAGGCCAAGAAACGCGGTCTGGTGCTGTTCGCCGATTCCTCGGGCGACAGTTCCTGGCTCAACGACAATACCAAAGACGGCCAGAAATTCATCAGCGCCGCAGCGCCGTTTACGCGATTTTTCAAAGCGACCAACGAGATCGACATCCGCCCGGAAGCTGAATGGCAGAAACTGCGCAATCCCGAGCACTGGGTACAACGGGCCAAATGGGAATACGAACAGGCGCACAAGACGCGCAGTGACGCCCATTACGTCGGCGGCAGCCTGGTCCGTCCAGGCGACATGAACGGCAACGGCTCGGGCCAGTGGTTCAAAGAGGTACTGAAGCTTGGCCTGGATCATTATCAGGACGCCTGGGACGTGCACGCCTATCCGCAAAAACCGCCCCGTTTCGGCGGGCCTATCGGCAATGGCGACAGCGAAGATGAGCGGGGCGTTCTGGCCGCTTACGCCAGCCTGGGCAAGAAAAACAGTCTGCCGTTCTGGCTGGGCGAGACCGGCGCCAAAGCCATGCATGGCTTTACGGGACGACGCTGGCAGGCGGAACAGGCCGCGAAAATAATAGCCTGGGTCAACAGCCGCAACGACTACCTGGGGCTGGCGTTCTGCATAGCGCATGAATATGACCTGGCTTACGGCCGGCTCTGGGACTATTCCATGGGACACAAGCCAGGGGAAGCGGCTTTATATACGGCCAGCGCCCTGATTGACGGCCTGCCCTATAAGGCTTTCGATACTCAAGACGCCAACCTTCAGGCGGCCTACTTCGGCCCGACTTTAATGATCTGGCGAACGGATGAGGCAGCCGGCGATTGGCCGCTAAGGCTGGATTCGGGCAAACCCTGGGTGCTCGTCGATGTGGTAGGCCATGTCCAGGCACTCCCGGTCGATGCAACCGGAAACGCAGGCATCCCTGTTTCCGCCAGCCCGGTCTATGTGCTCACCCGAGCCGATTATGAACGGCTGACCGGAAATTGACATTGGCAGGACTTACTCACGCCCCTCAGCGGGACGAGGTTTGCAACCTCGTCCCTAACGTTTCCATGGCGTTCGGACCAAATGACACATTTGATCAATACCAAACATCCCGGACGGGGCAACATGCCCCGTCCGGCCGCTAGTCGCTCCCACAGGTTTAAAAAACCCAGCGGGACGAGGTTTGCAACCTCGTCCCCAACATTTCCATGATGTTCGGACCAAATGGCGCATTTGACCAACGCCAAACATCCCTGACGGGGCAATATGCCCCGTCAGGGATGTTAATATCCGGGTTAGCGCGGCGGCCCAGCCCCTCCTCCCTCTTCCTCATCCAAAATTAATAAAATCTTCATCTAATCTTAATCAAACTCTTCGGTTGTCTCTCATCTTGCCTCTGTAATCTTTACGCTAAATCAATGCGGTCGGCTTATGCCGCCAGTCTCAAGTTGACCTTCGGGACACGCGGTTGCTGCCGATCATTATCAAGCATATAAAAAACAGAGGTTTAGCGAATATGCCACCCAGTGTTGGAAATATCTTCAACGGACTCTTCAAGCAATATGGACATACGGCGATCTTATTGCTGAGGTTTATCGACATTGCCATGCTGTTTTGCGCCGCCTGGACTGCCTACTATTTATGGCACGGACAGCTCGTCATCGATACCTATCACCGCATAGTTATCGCGCTTGGCATTTTGGGAGCCATCATTTTTTTCGAAATCGGACAGGTTTACCGGCCCTGGCACAATGACGTGATGCGCGGCGAAGTCGCCCGCATCGTCAGAGCCTGGTTCTCTGCCCTGGCAACTGTTATTTCCATTGTCGCCTTGGTTCGTCTGCAATTCTGGTTCGGTTCCAGTTATCGCTGGATCGCCACCTGGGGCGGACTGGGACTGGTATACGTCCTGGTTGCCCGCAGCCTGTTTTCCCGTCTGTTGCGCTGGATGCGCGCGCATGTCCTGTCGCAGGGCCGAGTCGTCATGGTCGGCTTGAACCAGATGGCGGTTGCGGCCAGCCGCCAGTTGAATCAATCCCCCTGGGCGGGCCTGCAGGTCATCGGTTATATAGACGATCAATCCGGCGCTCAAATCGCGGCGGACGAGTCTTTGCCCTGCCTTGGTGAACTGAATGATCTGGCTGACATCGTCACGCGGGAGGGCGTCGACGAAGTGTGGGTCTCATTCCCGCTGGAAGGCGTATCGCAAGCGGAACGCGTGCAACATGAACTGCGCCATCTGCCGGTCAGCATCCGCCTGGTCATCGATTGCTTCGCTTTCAAGCAAAGCAAATTCCTGAGCCTGAACACGGTGGCCGGCATCCCGACGCTGGATGTATCGGTCTCGCCTCTGCATGGCGTCAACCGCTATATCAAGGAACTGGAAGACCGCCTGTGCGCATTCATCATCCTGGCACTGATCAGCCCGTTGATGCTGCTGCTCGCCATGGGCGTCAAAATGAGTTCGCCGGGACCGGTGTTTTACCGTCAGGTACGGGTCGGCTGGAACAACCGCAAGTTCACCATTTTAAAATTCCGTTCCATGCCGGTAAACGCTGAAGCCAAAACCGGCGCGGTCTGGGCTAAGGCCGGCGAAAACCGAGCCACCAAATTCGGCAGCTTCCTGCGCAAAACCAGTCTGGACGAATTGCCGCAGCTGATCAATGTGCTGAGAGGCGACATGTCGCTGGTGGGCCCGCGCCCTGAACGCCCCGACTTCGTGGAAGTGTTCAAAGACCAGGTGCCGAACTACATGAAAAAACACATGGTCAAGGCGGGCATGACCGGCTGGGCGCAAGTGAACGGCTGGCGCGGCGATACCGACCTGAACCGCCGCATTGAACACGATTTGTATTACATTCAGAACTGGTCGATCTGGTTCGACCTGGAAATTGCGCTGCGCACGATTGTGTCCGGCTTCATCAACAAAAACGCCTATTAAGGAAACCTACGTCCATGTTTAGATCCCTCTTTAGATCAACTGCTCTGTTACCCGTCTTGATGTTGCAGGCGTGTTCCCTGACGCCGGGCATGGAAATGGAGACCAACAGCCCGCTGTCGCATATCGAAGTGCCGACCATGAAAGACGGCAAGTTGGTCAAGGAAAAAGCGCCGATCATTCCGATTACCGCCGACCTGATCATCGAGAAGGAAAACCTGAAGCAGCAGGCGTCCATGAACAGCCTGCCGACCGACAGCACGCCGGTAACGCCTTACAAGATCGGCCCGCATGACAGGCTGCAAATCACCGTCTGGGATCATCCGGAGCTGAACGATCCGGGCAGCGAGAAAATCGACCCCACCCTGGCCGGCAAGACAGTTCAGGACGATGGCACACTCTATTACCCCTACGTAGGCAATATTCCCGTAGCCGGAAAAACCGTCGATGAAGTGCGCGAGTCATTGACGCAAGGACTTTCCAGATACTTCAAGAAAGTCAAACTCGATGTCCGGGTGCTTTCATTCCAGAGCCATCGGGCCGCCGTCGTCGGCCAGGTCAAAACACCGGGCGTCCAGTCCATGAACGAGACGCCAATGACCATTGCCGAAGCCATCAGCCGCGCCGGCGGCGTGACCGAGGAAGCCGATACGGCCAACGTAACGCTGGCCCGCGATGGCAAGCTTTATAAGATCGACGTCATGAAACTGTACGAAAAAGGCGGCATGGACCAGAACCTGATGCTCAAGGACGGCGACGTGCTGAACATCCCCGACCTTAGAGACAACAAAGTGTTCATCATGGGTGAAGTCGGCCGGCAGCAGGCCCTGCAAATCGGAAGCGGCCAACGGATGACGCTGGCCCAGGCGATTGCGGAAGCTTACGGCGTTGATTTCAACTCTTCCCGTCCGGAAGAGATTTACGTGATCCGCACCAGTGAGATGAAGCCGGAAATCTTCCAATTGAACGGTGAGTCGCCTGATTCCATGATTCTTGCGGACCAGTTTACCCTGCAGCCGCATGATACCGTTTTCGTAGGCACGGCGGGCGTTACCCAGTGGTCACGCGTACTGAACCAGATCCTGCCGTCATCTTTCACTTCGGTCATGTCGCGCGCCGCCTTCATGGGCATGTAATGGCATTCGAAGGAAAAAGTTTGTTTTCACACGATCAGGAAAAAAGCGATTATGTATTTACAGAATGAAGTTAGCTCAATCCCGCCGCTGAATCCGCAACCGCTCCCGCGAATTGAAGAACGTAGCGTAAGTATTCGAGATTATGTCGATCTGTTGGTCGAAGGCAGAAAGACCATTCTGTTGGCTACACTGGCAGCATTGCTGATAGCGACGGTCTATCTGGTGCTGGCGCCGCGCACTTACAAGGCGGACGCGATGCTGCGGATCGACAAGAACAAGGCGCTGCTGGCGGCGCCTTTGCACAGCGACAAGAACCAGGCGCCGGCCGAAGCCGACGGTCCCAATGCGCAGCGTGAAGTGGAAATCCTGCGTTCCCGTTCGGTGCTGGGCAAAGTGGTGGAAAATCTCAACCTGACCGTGCAAGCCTCCCCGCGCTATTTTCCTGTCATCGGTGAGACGCTGGCGCGCAAGCATGACGCGCATGACGGCCTGGCCAGCCCCTGGCTGGGATTCAGCCGCTGGGCCTGGGGCGGCGAGAAGCTGAAGGTCGACACCTTCGATGTGCCCGATCGCTATCTGGGCAAGGAATTTACCCTGATCGCGCTGGAAGCGGGCCGTTTCCAGCTGCTGGGTCCGAAGGATGAGCCGCTGGCCGAAGGCGCGGTCGGCGAGTCCGTTAGCGCCGATATCGGCGAAAGCACGCCCGTGGTCCTCAAGCTCTCCGAGCTTGAAGCCAATCCCGGCACGCATTTCGATCTGACCCGCAAAACTTCGCTGGAAGCCATCGAAACATTGCAAAAAGCGTTTTCCGTCAAGGAAGTTTCCAAGGACACGGATATTCTGAGCGTCGAACTGAAAGGCAAGGACCCGGAGCAACTGGCTAAATCGGTCAACGACATCGCCACGATTTATGTCAACGCGACCGTCAACTGGGAGTCCGCCGAAGCCGGACAAAAACTGGCGTTTCTGGAAAGCCAGCTGCCTATCGTCAAGGAACGGCTGGAAAAGGCGGAGCAAAGCCTGAGCGCTTACCGGCAGAAACACGGCGCGGTCGACATTTCCGCCGAAGCTGAAATCCTGCTGAAACAGGCTTCGGACCTGGAAACCCTGGGCATCCAGCTCAGACAGAAGCACGACGAGCAAAGCCAGCGTCTGGAATCCGAGCATCCGGACATGATCGCCACCAACACCCAGATCAAGCACGTCAATGGCAAGCTGGCGGCGCTGAACAAGCGCATCAAGGATCTGCCGCGCACGCAGCAGAGCGTGGTCAGCCTGTCCCGTGATGTACAGGTCAACACCGAGCTTTATACCTCGCTGTTGAACAGCGCGCAGGAACAGCGCATCGCCGCGGCCGGCTCCTTAGGCAACTCGCGCATCGTCGATTACGCGGTCACGCCGGAAAAACCCTACTGGCCCAGACCCGGCCTGCTGCTGGCCATCGCCGGCCTGCTGGGCCTGACTGGCGGTTCGGCTACGATATTTCTGAGATATTCCCTGCAGCGCCATGACAATTATCCGGCCCTGCTGGAATATCAGGTGGGCCTGCCGCTGTACGCAGCCATCCCGCACAGCAAGAAGCAGCAACGTTTGGCGCGCCTGATTGATCAGGGCAAGGCGCGCGAGCCCGGCATTCTGGCCAGCCAGGACCCGCAGGATATCTCCGTCGAATCGCTGCGCGGCCTGCGCACCACGCTGGAAGCGACTTTAGCCAACAGTGAAAGCAAAGTCATCATGGTCAGCAGTCCGGCGCCCGGTATGGGCAAGTCTTTCGTCAGCACCAATCTGTCGGCGTTGCTGGCCAGCATCAAAAAACGTGTATTGGTCATTGACGCCGACATGCGCAACGGCAAACTGCACAGCGCGTTTTCCGTCGACCGCCAGCCCGGCCTTTCCGACCTGCTGGCCGGCCGGGCCACGCTGGGCGAAGTCATCGTCAGCCTGCCCGAAGTCGGCGTGGACTTCATACCGAAAGGCAACACGGTTCTGAATCCGGCGGAATTGCTGGTGATCGGCAACCTGGAAGAGATCATCGAACAGTTGAAGAGCTTTTACAACCATATCGTGATCGATTCGCCGCCGATTCTGGGCGCCACGGACCCGGCCATTCTGGGCAAGCACGCCGACGCCACGTTCCTGGTCGTCAAGGAAGGCCGCTATACTGCGCAAGAGCTGGAAGTCAGCTTCAAGCGCTTCCAGCAGGTCGGCATCAAACCGAACGGCTTTATCATCAACAACATGAAGGAAGGCTCATCGTACTCGCCTTATTATGGCTACGCCTACAGCACCCAAATCGATGCGAACCAAAAGAGTTTGTCTGAAAAAATCCCCGGCTATCAGGCGGTCGAGGAGTGGTTCAGAAGAAACCAGGAGCCGGAAACCGAAGTGCTGCCGCCTTTGGCAATGGATGAGGAACGGACTTAAGCGATGAATCTGCGCCTGGAGAAAGATTTGCCGATGCTGCTGTTTGCGTTGGTCTGCGCATCGACCGTGGCGGCGCTGCCCCAGATGGAGTCGAACTGGAACGGCGTGAAAGAGGTTTACGGCGAGCAGGATTTCGGTTTGCGCATACTGCGTGAAGTCATGCTGCTGGTGCTCATCGTCTATGGATTTCTTGAGACGCGCCTGCGGCAAGGCATCTTGATCGCGCCCGTGTTTGCCTTTCTTACCGTAATAGCCACTTATGTGCTGGGTGAAATCGTCTATGCGCTTTCTCTGGACCTGCCTTTGGTCGTGCCGATGGCGGGGCTGCGCATTTTCGAATACCTGCCCGTTGCGTTGATCGGCTTTGCGACCAGCCGTCTGGGCGCAGGCGAATATGTCCTTTATAAATTTGCGCATTATCTCCGTTATTACATGGCGCTCCAGACCGTACTGGCGATCACCCAGGCCTTGTGGGCGCCGCCGATACTGGGCGTGTCGCTGTTGGGCGGCGGCCGGCCTTTCGGCACCTTCGTCAGCCCCAACCTGTTCGGCGCGGCCATGGCGACCTGCTCGCTGCTGTTCGCCTTGGTGCCGGGCATGCGCAAGTGGATGGCGGTGAGCATCTTCCTGGCGCTGCTGAGCGGCTCGCGTACGGCGCTGATCAGCTCCTTGCTGGTGGTGTTCTTCCAGATCTATGCGGCGCTGCGTCCGCGCGACCGCTGGGCGCTGGTCATGCCGGCGCCGCTTTTGGCCGTCGGCGCCTTGGTCCTGGCTTCCAGCCCTTTGCTCTCAGGCCGCGACGACGCGGACCCGACCCAGGATGGCCGCCTGGATTTGTGGCAACGGATCTTTTCCAATTATATTGACGGGCCTGAGGACGTTCTGTTCGGCTGGGGGCTGGGGCTCAGTTCCAATACGATCAATGTCCTCTATGGCGCCGAATATTTCCCTGGCCAGTTCGATTCCGACAGCCTGTATTTATTCCTGCTGAACGGCTATGGCGTGATCGGCCTGTTGGCCTATGTCGGCTTTTTATGGATGACGACAAAGGTATCCGTCCATTCCAATAAGGGATTGGTCATCATGTTTATTTTGGTGGCGGGACTGACTTTCAATATGTGGGAGTATTTTCCGCAAAATGCGATGCTGATGTACCTGTGGGGAACCGTATTAGGAACCGGACTTCCCAATGCGATCCCGTTGAAATCCGGCCCGGTAGCTTCGGACTCCTATTATCAGCGCCCCAACTGACAGCGAGCCTTTAAAAGACACTATGGGACTATTGAAAGAAAGACGTTTATTCGGCGATGCGTTCTGGGCGCTGTTCGGACAACTGGCATCGGCTCTGGCCTTGCTGGCAGGCACGCGCATCCTGACCGAATTGGTCGCGCCGGAGACCTACGGACAGGTCGCCCTGCTGAACGGCTTTGTCGCGCTGGGCGTGAGTCTTTTTTCCTATCCTTTCATCTGTGCCGGCATGCGGATTTTGCCGGAGTGCCAGAACAGGCAGGAGCGCGCCGACCTGCATGGTGTCGTGGCCAGCCTGACTGGAAGCTCTACGATGCTGGCGATTGTTTTTCTGGTATCGGGCGGTGCCGTCTACGGCTATCTTACCCACAACGACAGCTGGCTGTACGCGCTGGCAGGCATCCTGCTGGCGGTGACAGTGCGCCGGGAACTGGGCATCCAGTTGCTGATCGGCGAGCGCAAGCAGCGGGGCGCGAGCCTGTGGCAGACCACCGACAGCATCCTGCGGCCGATGATCTCGATCTCGCTAGTCTGGTATCTGGGCCGGCAGGCCGAATGGATCTTGCTGGGCTACATCCTGGCCAGCCTGGTCTCCAATACGGTCTGGTCGCTGATCCAGCGCGTGAAAGCCGAGGACAACAAGGAGCGCCGGCCGGTCAGGTCGCGCAATTTCAGGCGGGATGTGCTGGCCTATGCCCTGCCCCTGATTCCGATGGAGTTGATTTTCTGGCTCAACGGCCTGGGCGACCGCTATGTCATCGGCTATATGATGACGGCCGCGGACGTGGGTTTGTATGCGGCGACTTACCTGATCATCAACGAGGCGTTCAACCGCAGCGCGATGGTTCTGCTGCGCACTTTTCAGCCGGCCTACTTTCAAAAATGTTCGCAGAACCGCATGAAGGAAGGCTGCAAGCTGTTGTGGCTGTGGATAGGCTGCGTGATTGCCATGGGCATCATCGGCGTGTCGCTGTTGCTGTTGACCAAGGATTGGGTGGCCGATTTGCTGCTGGCAAAATCGTATCATTCGGCGGTTGCGCTGATGCCCGCCATCGCGGTCGGATCCGCGTTGCACGCTCTGGGAACCGTCGTGGGCCAGCCGCTGCTGGCCAATAAAAAAACCCGGCTGTTCCTGCTTGGCCGCGTCTGCGGCGCTGTGGCGGCGGTCATCAGCATTCCGCTGATGGTGAAGTATTACGGTCTGATGGGCGCGGCTATGGCCAATCCTATCTATTACGGCGTCGAGACCTTGGTTCTGGCGTTGCTGGCCAAACCGTGGCGAGTCATCAGTCTGCAGCACAATGACGACATCGAAGCGGCAAGTTGCAATGCCGCAGCCTGAAACGCTCGTAATGATCGGCTAATGATTGAGAGATAAAATTGCTGAACCCTATTTTTAACCAACAGGCCCGTTAAAGGAAAAAATAAACACTATGGCGTATGCACCGGCAACATCAGAAATCTATGGCGACGTTTTACACGAATGTGTGGCCTGCGGCAGTCAAAAAATAAGCTATTGGCGGACGAAGAATTTTCAATACACGGACGGCGCGGACAACAAGGAATTCCATATCTATCGCTGCGTCGACTGCGGCACCGGTTTCCTGAACCAGCCTCCGCATGTGCAGTGGCTGCAAGCCATTTACCAATACTCGGGGCAGGCGCTGACCCAACCTGTCACCATAGAGGATGTGCTGGCCAGGGAAGCCGAGTTCCCCAACTGCACGGTGGACGCCGAACGCATGGCCAGACATGCGGACCAGTACAATTATTCCGACAACCGCCGCGCGCTGGATATTGGATCGGGCTTTGGTTTCTACACGCGCGCGCTGAAAAAAGCGGGCTATCAGACGGTCAGCATCAATCCCGGCGAATACGAAAACGAGGTGTTCCGAAAGCTGAACGGCGACGAGCCGGTGCCTGTCATGTTCGAGGATTTTGAACCAACTGAACCGTTCGGCGTGGTGCTGATGTCGCAGGTGCTGGAGCACTTGCTCGAGCCGAACCGCGCCATACGCAAGGTATCCAGCCTGCTGACCGCCGGCGGCGTTCTGGCCTGCGCCGTGCCCAATTACGATTCGTTCCTGGTCAGGCTGCTGGGAACGAAGGATAACGCCTGCCTGTGGGTACCCGAGCATGTCAATTACTTTACCGAGCAAGGCCTGACAGCCCTGCTCGAACAGAACGGTTTCCATGTGGTTAAGGTGGAACAGATCACTAGGGTACCGTTCAATGCGCTATCCAGACGCTTGGGGCTAAGCGGGAGACCGGCTGCCGCAGCCGACGCGCTGGTCAGGTTTGTGCAAATCCCGTTCGCCGGTCTGATGAATTTCTTCGGACTGGGCATTTACATCAATCTCTATGCGGTCAAGAAATAACCTTGCCGTGCATGCAAACCGGAAATTTCAGAAAGAACCTATGCTGACAGTCGCTATTCTGACCAAGAACGAGGAAGCCAACCTGCCCCGTTGCCTGCAAGCCATCCCCGACCGCTATCCCATCGTCATCGTGGACTCAGGCAGCACCGATAATACATTGGCCATCGCCGAAAGCCGCGGCTGCAGGATTTACCACAACCCCTGGCCCGGCTTTGCCGAACAGCGCAACTTCGCCATCAATCAGTGCGGCATCGACACGCCCTGGATTTTGTTTGTCGACGCCGACGAAATCTATCCCGAAAAGTTTTATGACTGGTTTGAATCCGGGATGCCCGGCCATGAAGCTATCGATGTGCTGATGGTGCCGTCGATCCTGTATCTGCGCGAAAAGCGCCTGAATTACGCGCCCGGCTATCCCATTTATCACCCGAGGCTGGTGCGCAGGGAGACTGTCCGGTTCGTACGCAACCACACCGGACACGGCGAAGCCGTTGTTGATACGTGCCGGCTTGGCTACACCGACATTCCTTACGAACACTATTTTTACCACGGCGAAATTATCGAATGGATGCACAAGCATGTCGGCAAAGCCGCGCAGGAAGTGCAGCTCAAGCCGACCACCGGCGCCGTAATGACTACACGCGGGCGACTCAGCGTCTTATTGGGGCGGTCCTGGCTAAGGATTGTCGCCCGGTTTCTATACCACTTTGTGTTGCGAGGTGGTTTTCTGGACGGCTTTGCAGGGCTGGAGTTTGCGCTCATGTTCACTTGGTATGAGGCAACCATCTATGTCCAGGCGAAAGCCGCCACTCAGTCAAGGTGATCATTATGAAAATTTCACTCGTTTTGGCAACGCTGGGAAGGGACCGCGAACTGGTCGATTTTTTGAAGTCTTTGCAGGGCCAGACCTATCAGGACTTTGAGTTGATCATTATCGACCAGAACAAGGACGGCAAAATCGACGCTATCGTCGAACCGTTCAAAAGCTGCTTTCCGGTCAACCATATCAAAGTAAATTTTGCCGGCAATGCCAGGGCGAGAGATTACGGTATCGGCTTTGCCAAAGGCGGCATCATCGCTTTCCCTGACGATGACTGCGCTTATGACAGCGATGTGCTGAAAAATGTCGTGTCTGAATTCGAAAGCCGCAAGGACCTCGCGATTCTGGTGGCGGGCTCGTACGACTTTGCCTCCGACCGGTTCAGCATCGGCGTCAACAGTCCCAAAGCCCGTTATTTCTCGCGCTTTCACATGATGGGCGTCGAGTTCACGCAGTTCTTTAATATGAACCGGATCGACCGCAGGCAGTTTTACATGGATCACGACTTCGGCATCGGCTCGAAATACTCCGGCGGCGAAGGCTTCGAGCTCCTGTATCGATTGCTGCGGTCCGGCTGCACTGCGTTCTATACGCCGGACATCAGGATTTATCACGCCGACAAGGATCACTATAAGCTCGGCACCAGCCGGATGCTCATGTACTCCACCGGCGTCGGCGCTTACATGCGGAAATTCGCCAATCAGCTGGACGTGTTCATTCTGTATTACATCGTGCGCAAGATGTTCGTCGCGCCCGCCATCAAGATGCTGCTGGCCCTGGTTCTGCTGAATCCGAAAAAGCTGGCCTACTCTTTTTACAATCTCGTCGGCGTCTGGCGCGGGTTTCTGGCCTATCAAAGCCCCGAACGCGAGCCCCGCAACAGTTTTTAATTATTCACAGACAGATTCAGGAAAAATACTATGAATGCAGGTATCGTTACCACGCATATACCTCCGGCCAAAGGTTACGGCGGCGTGTCCGTCACCGCCAGCGTTTTGACCAAGGCCTGGGCGGAACGAGGACACAAAATGGCGGTGGTTTCGTCCGACGAATCCATCGACGGCCGATTGCGCCCTGAACAGGTACAGCTTGGCGAACAGGTGGAGGTCGACCTCTATCATTGCTATGGCTTCAGACGCTGGGGCTTCGGGCTCGGCGCCATTCCGGCCTTGTTCAAATTATGCCTGCGGGCGCCGGTCGTCTATATCCACGGCATCGCCACCTGGCCTTCCACGCTGGCGGCTGTTTTCTGCGTGCTGCTGCGCCGCCCGTTCATGGTCGCCGTGCACGGCGGGCTGATGCCTGAACATGTTGCACTGATCCGGCAGCAGAAACCTCACAAATGGCTTTACTACAAATGGCTGACCTTTCCGACCCTGCGCCGAGCCATCGCCGTGCATTGCACCAGCGACACCGAAGCCGAAGGCGTGCGCGATGTGCTCGGCGAAGACGCGCGCATACTGCAGGTTCCCAATGGCATCGACAGCCGTGAAATTGAAGTGGCCCAACATCCGGCCGGAGAAGGCATGAAGCTCTGCTTTCTCGGCCACATTCAGCAGGAAAAAGGCATCAACGCCTTTATCAGGGCGTGGCTGAAAGTCCGCCGGCCCGCCGATCGGCTGGTGATCGCCGGCCGAAGCGTCGACGGCGACTATTTCGAAGAGTTTCAGGCGCTGGTCGAACAGGCACAAGGCGCTATCACTTACCGGGGCTATCTGCAGCGCGATGAAGTCATGGATTTGCTGGCGTCCAGCCATTTTCTGGTGCTGCCTTCAGGGCTGGAAGAAGCCGGCGGCATGCGCGAGAACTTCGGCAATGTGGTGGCTGAAGCCCTGGCGGCGGGGCGTCCGGTTCTGGTGGCCCGAGGACTGGCGTGGGATCATATCGAATCTGCCGGTGCCGGCTTCATCTTCGATAGAAATGAAGCTTCGGTATGCGAGGTTCTGCGTAAAGCTCAAGCCTTGAACCTGCCGGAATGGCAACAGATGTCATCCAATGGCCGGCAATACGTCGAGCAACAGCTCGATCCCGTCAAGCTGGGCGATCGGGTCTGGCAGGCGTTGACAAGGACTGGTCTTGGCCGTGCGCAGCAAAAACTGGCGGAGGGTTCATCATATGAATAAGGTCGGCCTTATCGTCCCTACCCTGAATGCCGGCAAGCTTTGGCAATCCTGGCTTGAAGCGTTCGAACAACAGACCCGGAAGCCGGACTACCTGCTGGTGATCGACTCTTCCTCCAGCGATAACACCCAGGCCTTGGCGCGCGCCCATGGCTTTACCGTGAAAGTGATCGCCAGGGCCGAGTTCAACCACGGCGGTACGCGCCAAATGGGCGTGGAGATGATGCCGGATGCGGATATCATCGTGTTCCTGACGCAGGATGCCTTATTGGCCAACCCCGATGCCATCGAGCAGCTATTGGCCGCATTCGAGAATAAGCGGGTCGGCGCCGCTTATGGACGCCAGCTTCCGCATCGGAATGCAGGGCCGATCGCCGCCCATGCCCGTCTTTTCAATTATCCGCCGGAAAGCCAGCTGCGCGGTCTGGAAGACCGGGCACGCTATGGCATTAAAACGGCCTTTATCTCCAACTCCTTCGCCGCCTATCGGCGCAGCACGCTGACCCATGTGGGCGGGTTCCCTGCCGACACCATCATGAATGAAGACACGTATGTGGCCGCGCAAATGCTGGCGGCCGGCTGGCAAATCGCTTATTGCGCCGAAGCCCAAGTGTTCCATTCCCACGACTACCATTTTCTGGATGAGTTCAAGCGCTACTTCGACATCGGCGTTTTCCATACCCATACGCCGTGGCTCCAGCAATTATTTGGCGGCGCCTCCGGCGAAGGGCGGCGCTATGTCGTATCGGAGATGCGTTATCTGCTGAAAAAAGCGCCGTGGCTGATTCCTTCCGCGGTGCTGCGGACGATGCTCAAATGGCTAGGATTCAAAATGGGCGGCTCCCTGCCCCGGGCTATCAGCCAGTACCTCAGTCTGCATCGATCCTACTGGCTTACCATCCTGCCGGACTCTGAGGCAAAATTGAAACAAATGTAGACAACGCCTGTATTGCAGGCTGAGCTATTCTGCTGAAGCCATTAAAAGTTGATGTTACGCACGGGCGGTTTCATCCCGTTTGCCGCGCCGAGCACCGCAGCTTTCGGCGAGAATAGCCCATAGGGGCGCTGCATGGATGCAGCGCGTTGCCAGAGGGCCAAGGATGGCCCTTCTGGCAACCCTCGGCGAAAGCGAGGAGCGCAGGACAAATCGGCAGGATAGCCGATTTGCATGCCTTGCACCCGGAGGGCGAGGCACAAGGATGTGCCGAGTGAGACAAGCGGCAACCGGGCGGCCTTTTCTTTGGTTACTTTCTTTTGGCCGCGCAAAAGAAAGTAACTCGCCTTCGGGTGCGATAAACCCGATTAAATAAAGCCGTCGCGCTAGCGACACTT
>NZ_JAZHOC010000013.1:0-17547 GCF_036553575.1 Methylobacter sp. Wu1
TTTTTCAATCTAGAAAGCACGGCTACTTGTTCGTGTAGTTTTTCAGGATCAATCCAATAATCATCTCCTTCGCAATAGGCTATAAATTCTCCCCGACATGCATCATTAATCTGACGAAAATTTCTATGCATCCCAGCATTATGATCCGGGTAGATCACCCGAATGAGATGCGGATAACGGCGTTGGTAATCCAGTGCTATCTCTCGAGTATTATCGGTTGAACAATCATCCCCAATGACCAGCTCAATGGGAAAATCGGTCTTCTGGGCGATCACGCCCTCGATGGCTTCGGCCAAGTACAGGCCGTGGTTGTAGGTTATCATATGGACGCTGACGATGGGCGCTAACATCATCACCGCCGGATCACTGACTTCAGTGTATTTTACTTCACAGGTCGCTTCTTGGTTCATTGACTCAGGCTCCCCAAGGTAAAAGTTAAAGGTTCTGCACGGTTCTTCTGCGTTGGACCAACAAAGTCCATGACTCATTAAATGCCGTTAAACGAAGCAAATGGCAGGCAAGCAGGTAAACAAATGCACCCACCCCAATCATAAGCCCAAGCTGAGCAGCTGGATGAAACGGCAAATAAATATGGATGGGCCAGATGACTAGCATCATCAACATGGAGACAGCCAGATAAGGCAGAATATCCAGCGTCTGTTTCCAGGCCGAATATCCGAGAAAAATCCCAGTGTAATACGCGTTAATCGGAAAACACAGAGCAGCCGCGATAACCTCGCTCCAGACAATAGCCATTACGCCATAGAAACTGGCTGTTACAATGGCGGCGATACTAATGATCTTCTTTATTACTTCAATACGAAAAAACAGGTTCGAGTGCCCTTGCGCCATGAGTACGTTGAGATTAAGCGCATGCAGAGGCCATATCATCCCGGCGAGACAAAGTACTTGCAGGATCGGCACGCTCGGCAGCCACTTCTCGCCAATCAAGGTGATCACCAGAGGCTCGGCCACTGCCATCAACCCCAGCATGGCCGGAACGTTGAACAGCATAATTATCCGCAGAACCTTGCGCATGCCCAGCGCCAAACGAGCCTTGTCGGCTGCGGCAGCAGAAAATACAGGGAAGGCCACCCGATTGAGCACGTTGGTCAGTACGCCTACGGGCAACTGTTGAATATTGTCGGCTCGAGTGTAGAAGCCCAGATCCCGGGCCGAATACAGCTTGCCGATAATCACGCTGTAGAGGCGGGTATATAACGTATCCAACAGACCCGAAAGCAACATGAATCCGCCAAAACGAAACAGTGAGCGCAAAGAGGCAAGGCTGAATATCCATTGCGGCCGCCACGGATGCCACAGCCATAGCAGCGTCACCGAGATCAATGTCGAAGCCAGGGTTTGCAGGGCCAGACTCCAGACGCCAAATCCCTTCCACGCCAAGAACACGGCTAACACGCCCGACAGTAGCGTGGCCACCGCATTTATTTTCATCAGGGTCTTAAAGTCAAGCGCCTTAACCAGCAACGCGCCTTGGATGGATCCAAACGATCCAATGAATAGGTTCAGGGCCATCACATAGGTCAGGCCCTGCAAGATTGGCTGCTCAAAGAAACTGGCAATCCACGGTATCGTAAATAGATTCGTGGCCATGATATGGACCTTTGCCTGCAAAACAGGCTGCTCAAAGAACATGGCAATCCACGGCGCCGACAGACCGAGCCCCAACGCTACAAGCAGGCCAGTAGCCAAATTGAAGAAGAACACCGTGGATTCATCTTTGCGCGTGATGTCTTGCCGCTGCACCAGAGCCGAGTTGAGGCCACTGTCAATAAATAGAGTGGCGACGCCTGTGAAAATAGACAGTATCGCCAGCAGACCGAACTCTTCAGGAGAAAGCAATCGCGCCAGCAGGATCGAAACAAAGAATTGCAGTCCCTGGCGCAAAAAAACATCCGCGCCGCTCCAAAAAACTGCTGACAGCGATTGACGGGTTAAGGACATGGCCGCCTCAAGCAGAGCTTATCCAACTCTAATATCTGTGCAATAACAGCAGATGAGATTCTCATTTGCCCTACCCTTTTACGCATTAAGAAAACTTCTGGCCTATGAATCAACTTCAGTGTTGCTGCAACGGCATCCCGCTCCAAAGTATCGGATAAGTAAGCGCATCGGCAGTCCATATCCGAAGTTTTGATACCGGTGATTGCATCGAAACAAGACAGAAACTTTCTGGCGAAGTCGCCTTTGAAGCTGTCCAAATCAAGCAAGCTTCTCATGTTGAAAGAGGGTTCGAATGCTTTGATCATGTAAAGGTGCTCCTATCGAAGTGGTAGGCGTAGTTGCGATCATGTGTATCTTTTGTTTCGACGTTATAATCACGTTTGCTGTTCATTATCTTTCCCGCTTTTTATTTCAAATAGAGATCCATGGTAACGAATGGAGGTTTCGCCCTGCGAGCAACAAACCCACACTTTTCATATAATCTGATGGCCGGTATGTTGTCACTCGCCACCTCCAGGCTGATCTGGCGCATCCCCAACGCTTTTTTGCGCTCTATACACCGTTTCATCAAGCTCTCGGCGATGCCCTTGCCCGTCGCCTCACGCAACACGCTGACGCTGGTGATGTAGGCGGTGCGCTTCTCCATATCATTGCAATAGACAGCCACCAGCCCAACCAGCTTGTCATCAATCCATGCTTCGAACCTCGTCGCCTTGCCGGCGATCTTTTTTGCATAATCGTTTATGTCGACACGTCCGCTCATAGGCGGCATGAAATCGGTATCGCAGAGCCAAAGATGTTCAGCAATCTCCGCCTCGGATGCTTTGTTCAATCGGTACTCGACCAATTTATTCATATTTCCAACTCGGCCAGCCCGAATCCGTAGCGTCCGAACTCATTGCCGTTATAGAGCAAATACACCTTGCCGTCACACTCAAACACATGGGGATAGCACAACATATCCGCATCCCAATCGCCCGGCGTTACATCAAGCAGCGGATTCATATCGTCCCGCGTCCAGTTCGCCAGGTCGTCTGAGTGAGCATGGCCGATACGATAGCCGCGATGCCTGTTATTCCTGAAATCGAACGACTGGCGATAGCAAAAGAACATGTGATGGCGGCCGCCGATCCCGATCACTGTCGGCAGTGCCTGGCTTTCATCCGGCCCCAGTCTGTCCGGGATGATCTGCCGCGCCTCTTCCTTGGTCCAGTTGATGCCGTCGCTGGAGATCGCATGGCCGATCTTGTAGGTACGGTCCGGCGCGGCGTCCGAAGAGAATTTTTTCCAGCCGGTGCCGAAGATGTACCACATATGGAACACATCGCCGATGACCTTCACGAAGCCGTCGCCGACCAGGCAGGGCTCATGCAGGGATGCCGATAGCACTGGCCCGTCCCCGATGCGCTGGAAGGTGAGGCCGTCGTCGCGGCTGATGGCCAGACCGATGGCGGTATCCACCGAGACGGACACCCGCCGGTTCCAGCCGCAGGTGTAGCCGTACACAGCATCGCCGTGGCGCATGACGCTCATCGGGAAGATGCCGTGCTCATCGAAGGACCCCAGCCCGCCGAGCGGAATAACGGACTTGTCGGACACGCGAATCACATCGCGCAAATTCTTCTGCATATCGACAAAGGCGACATGGCTCAAATACTTCCCGTTGTTTTTATCTACCGAGCGGGTGGAGAAATAGATCCGCACGAAATCGTCGAACACCAGCGCTTGCGGCGATTGTGCGAACTGCATGCAGCCGTTAGGCAGTTTGTGATGTGTTGGGTCAAATATCTTGCCGAGCTTATTCCACTTCATCGCACTCATCGTTTACTCCAGTTTTCCGTCTAGCGCGGCCAGACCGAATCCGTATCGGCCGACCTGATCGCCAAGGTAGGCCAGATAGGTCTTCCCATCCAGCTCGAAAACGTGCGGATAGCTGATCATTTCGGCATCCCAGCCCTCCGCCGATACGTCGATGCCAGCTTTCGCATCATCCCTCACCCAGTCGATCAAGTTCGTGCTGGATGCATAACCGATGCGATAGCCGTAATCCTTGCCCCGATAATGACTGCTGTAACGGTAGCAGAAAAACATGTGGTATTTACCATTGGCGTGGAATACGTCCGGGCTGGCTTGCGCTTCATCTTCCTCGACGCGGCTTTCGATCAGATCCTTGTTGACCTTGTTCCAGTGGATGCCATCGGCCGATGTCGCCATCCGTATCTTATAGACCGGCTCCGCTCGCCCATCCACCGTCTTCCACTTGCGTCCGGCGATATACCAGAGATACCAGGTATCATTGAAACGCCTGATCTTCGGCCCGCTCAGCACGAAGGGCTCATCCGGCGAATACGGCAGCACCGGGCCATTGCCGAGTTTGGTGAAGGTATTGCCTCCGTCGCGGCTGAGCGCCATGCCGATTGCCACATTGAACGGCACTGATTCGCAGCGCGTCCAACCCGCATAATAGGCACGCACTTCATCGCCGTTGCGGATGACGGAAACCGGGTAAGTACCGAATTCATCGAATTCCCCTAAGCCGCCAAGATTCAGAATCGGCTGTTCACTGACATGCCGCACCTTGAACAGATCTGTACGATCCAGATCGACATAGGCAGAATAGCTTACGTACTGGCCGCTCTCATCCGCAGGGGGACGGCAGGAAAAATAGATGCGCACGAAATCGTCGAACAACAATGTCGCCGGTGCTTGTGCGAATTCTCTCAACCAGCTGCGTCCTTTCACTTCTTGCGGTGTGAATACTTTGCCTAATTTTTTCCACCTAAACATAGTTCATCAACCCCTAATTAGTCGAGATACAAGGTTTGGAGATCGGGCAACCCGGAAAACATCGCATCCGCGGAACGAGCAAGCATGGGTACGATGCCACCATTGCCCCCAATAACATCCGCTCTGGTATGCATTTCGGCCAGCACAAAATCATAAACGACAGTCCCTGTTTGAATGGCTTGTGATGATTGAGAAAATAATTCGTCTGAATATGGCTGCTGTCTTTGAGGCGGAAGCGCCAACTTAAAATAGCCGCCCATAATTTTTGACAATAGCTCGCCAGTAATATTATTCATAAATACCCTAATCCATATTGCCGGTCATCAATCATTTCTTCATGGCTTCCAAAGTGAAGAATCTTGCTATCAGAGGGTTTCAATAATTGATACTGTTTCAGAAACTTTCTAATTTCATCCAATGGGCAAAACATTAAGACATCAATAATTGATAGAGAAGGGACAAAAGGTTCGGCGAACTGATGATACTGAATGGCATCAGATCGAATAAAACTCAGTTCAATCCCGAACTTGAGAAAGTCGCGCTCTTTATAAAGCGCCATCCCGCCTATCGGGTTTATATAATGACTGGAACCTACACAACGATTAGTTTCGATAACACGGTCCTGACATTTCAGTGAGTTGTCTTTTTCCAATTCAGAAGCCACTAAAATTCGGCATTGAATTTTCAGCAATTTTGCTAAACGTCGAATAGCGTTGGTATTAAATTCGCTGACATTGCTTGAACCGAAGCTCATTATGTCTGCGATAACAGGATAAATATCCTTGAAGTACGGCGTCTTTCTATAAGCGCACTCGATACGCCTCAGGATCTTGCTGCGCACATTCTGGCTTTCGACGTAATGCCTTTGATTGATAGGCAAATCCGCTGAATCTCCCTGAACGGGAAACGTCAACCAGCAGGGCTCTTGATTGACCAGGATGCGATTCCTGTTGATCCATCCTCCTTTTATATATTGCATGTCGTCTCCAACGACAAAAATATCGCTGCATTCCAATAACTGGAAGTATCCAATGTATGGAAAAAGGTATGGCTGCATGATTGTTACAATCATTTTCGTTCTCCTCAAATGACACTAGCAATCGCAATACAGAAGAAACTAGACCCATTGCGTTATCAGGCGAGGTCATTCCCGCCGGCAGCACAATGATCCGATCGGCCACGCTTTTACTATTTGCCGGCATCAAATCCCGCATTGGATAAAATGCCTTATAAGGCTGCTTGTTACGGCATCCGGGCCAGAAGTACCGTCTTGCCAGCACATTCTCCATCTGGAGAGCACAAATGATCTCATTACGCACTGTAACCACCATACATCGGTATAAGTGCCGGCTGTGCTTCTTGCTGGCGATTATCCGGCTCAGCAAACCACTGCTCCTGTTTGATCAGGTCGTATTTCGCTAAAAGCTTCGAAGTGCCCGGAATCCCGTTAAACATCAGCACATCAATAATTGAAAGAGAAGGGACGAAAGGTTCGGCGAACTGATGATACTGAATGGCATCAGGCCGAAGGAAACTCAGTTCAATCCCAAACTTGAGAAAGTCGCGCTCTTTATAAAGCGCCATCCCGCCTATCGGATTTATGTAATGACTGGAACCTACACAACGGTTGATCTCAATAACACGATCCTGACCTTTCAGTGAGTTGTCTTTTTCCAATTCAGAAGACACTAAAATTCGGCATTGAATTTTCAGCAAGTTTGCTAAACGTCGAATAGCGTTGGTATTAAATTCGCTGACATTGTTTGAACCGAAGCTCATTATGTCTGCGATAACAGGATAAATATCCTTGAAGTACGGCGCTTTTCTATAAGCGCACTCGATACGCCTCAGGATCCTGCTGCGCACATTCGGATCTTCGACGTAATACCTTTGATTGATAGGCAAATCCGCTGAATCGTCGTGAATGGAAAACGTCAACCAGCAGGGCTCCTGATCAACCAAGATGCGATTCCTGTTGATCCATCCTCCTTTTATATATTGCATGTCGTCTCCAACGACAAAAATATCGCTGCATTCCAATAACTGGAAGTATCCAATGTATGGAAAAAGGTACGGTTGCATGCCTGTTGTAATCATTTTAGCTTCCTACTGTGACGTTAGTAATCGCATTACCGAAGCGACTACATCTATTGCGCTTTCTGGTAGAGTTATCCCTGTCGGCAACACGATGACGCGATCTGCCACAGCTTTAGTATTTGGCAACATCACTCCCGCGTTGGGATAAAATGCCTTATAAGGCTGCATATTATGGCATCCGGGCCAGAAGTACCGTCTTGCCAGCACATTCTCCGCATGGAGAGCATGAATGATCTCATCCCGGCTTACGGGTAATTCATCGCTGACTTCAACCACCACATATTGGTAATTGTTGTGTTCGCGGCCGTCATAAGCAAGGACCGATACCCCCGGTATCTCATTCAACTGCATGGAATACCGTTCATGATTACGACGGTTAGCCTCGACAAATTCGCCAATGGCATCAAGATTGACTAAACCCATCGCCGCAGCTATTTCGGTCATTTTCCCGTTCGTGCCGGGATAAATCACATTGTCGTAGCCCGAGAAGCCAAAGTTCTTCATCAACCGCATTTTTCTGGCGAGGTCATCATTACTGGTGACCACGGCTCCGCCCTCGAAGGTATTAAAAAACTTGGTGGCATGGAAGCTGAGGACTTCACACTCGCCAAAACCGCCAATCATTTCCCCTTTGTAGGAGCACCCGAAAGCATGGGCAGCGTCAAACATCAGCTTCAATCCATAATCATTGGCAATGGCCTGCAGATCATCCACTGGACAACTGCGCCCCCATAAATGGACGCCGATTATGCCGGTGGTTTTTGGCGTAATCATCCTGAGCACAGCCTCCGGATCGAGATTGTGGGTATTCGGATCGATATCCGCAAACACGGGTGTAATCTCCTGCCATTGCAGCGCGTGAGCCGTTGCAACAAAAGTATAGGAAGGCATGATCACCTCCCCCTTCAACTCCAGCGCGCGAATCGCAATCTCCAGTGCGACCGTACCGTTGCACATGGCCACGCAATGCTTCACACCGAGGAATTCCGCCAACAGACGCTCGAACTCCTGGACCAGCGGGCCGTTGTTGCTCAACCAGCGCCGGTTAAAAATATCATTCATATACGACAGAAAGGTTTCCTGGCTTCCCATGTTCGGCCGTCCGACGTGCAGCGGCTCCGGGAACGCCGGCGGAGCCCCAAGCAGAGCCAGATCGGAGCGGGACTCAAAATGTTTCATGACTCCTCCTAACGTACAAAAGTTAACATCGAAATAATCAAATGCACTCTAGCCAAAGTCCGCACGATAACTTTTTCAAGTGACATAACGTATGAACTTGTATTCGTCCACATGCCGCCCCTGATCCCGCCGCTTAATTATGCAGCGCGGGAATCATAGTTGTTGTCCATAACGTCAATAATCAACACTCCATCTAAGAAAACTGGGTTAATCATGCTGACCTTCATCATGAATAAGCCAGTTCCGGAATCTCATTCGAAGAGCCATAGCCCAGGTCTTGCCAGTTGCTGATCAGTTCCGGAAGTTCGGCCAGAGAGCCATGGGACAGGTCCAGTATGTGGCTGGGCTGTGGAAGTTCGCGCATTATATTTTTGATTGTTTCCGTCCGCGCCGCCCATTCGCTATCAAGCAGCACGACCCAGGTCGACAGTCGGTCGCCCTGAAAATGGCAGCTTCTCAAATAACTGGATAGTTCCTTGTCGTTCAGGACCGTGTGGGATCCGAGAAAAATCAGGCTCACTAGCCGGTCGTCCTGTTCACAGATAAACGGATTCTCTTCCAGGAAGCGGTGCATTGGCGGACGGTTGCCGCAGGGTAGAAGCCAAAATTCGCGATCTATGTGGTCCGCGACAATTCGGCTGCCCCACTTCTTCTTGTAAACCAGAACGCCGTCTTTAAGAAAAGGGCGCGCGCATTGCATGCTCACCGTGGCGCAGTCGCGGCGGCGTGCCTCGACCATCGCAAACCAATAGATGGCTGCAATGCTTCCCGCATTGAATAATTCTCTGTCGGCATGCAAGACGCCGAACAGATTGTTGTATAAACAATCGCCAGTTTGTGAAATCAAGTTGCCGGCCACTGCTAAGCCCGCCTTGCGAATCAGCATTAATTCACCTTTTTCATAAATTCGACGGAATACCTCCCATGGAATGATTCTAGCGGATCCGCGGTGCCGGTCCTGAACGAACGGCCGGTACATCTGGTGATAAAAGAAATCCAGTTGTGCCGGGTCTTGGGTGATTTCATATTCAAATTCAGCATCCCTGATCTTTTTCAAATCGCGCCGGGTTGTAGAATTAATTAAGAAGGCCAGCAAGTCGACATCCGGGGGCGGAAGTTCAATGATCTGCTCAACATGGTACGGCATGATCAACATGCGGCGAGCAGCTGCGCCTCGAGGCCGGAATCTTCTGTGCCGAAAAATGATCAGATCTGCCTTCTTTTCCCAGCGTCGCATCACCCGATTCAGGCTCCAAAGCGGAACAGTGCCAATTCTTAGAGGGTCAAGGTATTCAGCATAGAGTAAATGCATGATGTAGGGGTCGCATACCTTATCACTAAAAGGATCGCATGCTTCGTGACCAATCAGGATTACCGTAAATCCGGACCGCTCAATCCGATAAATCGGCAACCACAAATCCCTAAGGAAAGTTATGGATCTACTGAGCGGCCAAATGAAGAACCGTTTGAGCGGCTGTTGCAGCGAGGCCGGCACATATTGATTAAAACTTTTTTTGATAAATTTCAGCACACTCAATTTATTCGCTTCCATTTTATATCTCCCTTGTTATTAAGTTTCTTCTGATCTTTGTCGGGGTTCCGCCACAATCTTCAATCGGTTCATTGAGCAATCGAAGAATTAGCTTTCTGTTTTTAACCTCTCTCATGGTGATCATGATCTTGAATAGGCCAGTTCCGGAAACTCACTCGGGGAGCCATAGCCCAGGTCTTGCCAGTTGCTGATCAGTTCCGGAAGTTCGGCCAGGGAGCTATGGGACAGGTCCAGTATGTGGCTGGGCTGCGGAAGTTCGCGCATTATATTTTTGATTGTTTCCGTCCGCGCCGCCCATTCGCTATCAAGCAGCACGACCCAGGTCGACAGTCGGTCGCCCTGAAAATGGCAGTCTCTCAAGTAACTGGATAGTTCCTTGTCGTCCAGGACCGTGTGGGATCCGAGAAAAATCAGGCTCACTAGCCGGTCGTCCTGTTCACAGATAAACGGATTCTCTTCCAGGAAGCGGCGCATTGGCGGACGGTTGCCGCAGGGCAGAAGCCAAAATTCACGCTCTCTGTGATCCGCGACAATTCGGCCGCGCCACTTCTTCTTGTAAGCCATAACGCCGTCTTTAAGGAAAGGGCGCGCGCATTGCATGTTCACCGTGGCGCAGCCGCGGCGTTGCGCCTCAACTATCGAAAACCAATAGCAGGCTGCGATAGTGCCTGCCTTGAGCAGCTCCTTATCGGCATTGAGAACGCCAAGCACATGCAAAGTATAACAATCGTTGGTTTGTAAATTCAGGTTGCCGGCTACGGGCAGGCCCGCCTTGTGAATCAGCAGCAATTCCATTTTTTCATAAGCCAGCCTGAAGGCGTCCCATGGAAGAATATCAGCGGCGTCGCGGTGTCGATCCTGGATAAATGGCCGGAGCATCTGGTGATAAAAGAAATCCAGTTGTGCCGGGTCTTGGGTGATTTCATATTTAAATTCAGCGTCTCGGATCCTCTTCAGATCGCGCCGGGTTGTAGAGTTATAGAAGAAGGCCTGCAAGTCGGCATCCGGGGGCGGAAGATCAATGGATTGCGCAACATAGTACGGCATGATCAGCATGCGGCGGGCAAATGCGCCTCGAGGCCGGAATCTTCTGTGCCGAAAAATAGTGACATCCGATTTCTCTTGCCAACGCCGCATCGCCCGGCTCAGACTCCAGATCGGCACAGTGCCGATTCTTATGGGTTTAAGGTATTCACCATATATCAAGTTTATTAAATAGGGGTCGCATGCCTGGTGACCAATCAGGATTGCCGTTAATTCGGGTTGCTCAATTCGATAAATCGGCAGCCAGATATCCTTTATAACGAGACGGATAATCCCTTTCAGCGGCCTGATGAAGAACCGTCTGAGCGATTGCTGAAGCCTGGCTGGCACGTATTGATTAAAAGCTTTCTTGATAAGTATCATTATTCTCTTCTTTAAATTCGTGACCGCAGAACTTTTGATTCTGAATCAAAGTTCAACAGACGCCACCTGATCCGAGAGCATCTCTGCTATGGCTTCACAAACTTCCTCGCACTGCGCTTGTCTTAACTCGGCGAACATAGGAAGGGAAAGCACTTCATCGGCTGCCTGTTCTGCATGAGGAAAATCCCCTCTCGTATAGCCCAGATCGGCGTAGGCCGGCAGGAGATGCACGGGAATGGGATAATGGATTCCAGTCTGAATCCCTTTGGCTTGCAATGCCTGCTGCCATTCACTTCGCTGCCGGGTGCGAATCGCATAGATATGGTAGACATGCCGCGCATAAGGCATTGCCTCAGGCGTTGGTACGCCGCTGCCGGATAAGAGTTCGTCATAATAGGAGGCAACTTGCCGTCTTGCCTCGGTCCAGTTATGCAAATGGCGGAGCTTGACTCTGAGTACTGCCCCCTGAATGCCTTCCAGGCGGAAGTTGTACCCCTTGAGGACATGCTGGTATTTCTGCTCGGCCCCCCAATCGCGGAGCATCCGGATGGTACGGGTATATTCGGCGTTATTGGTAACCACCATGCCGCCTTCCCCATAAGCGCCGAGATTTTTGCCGGGGTAAAAACTGAAGCAACCCATATCGCCTAGACTGCCTACGCGCCGCCCCTTGTATTCACTGCCGTGGGCTTGACAGGCATCCTCAATCACAATCAGGCCGTGTTGCCTGGCAATGTTCAGAATGGGGTCCATGTCCGCCGGATGGCCATACAGGTGCACGGGAATGATAGCTTTGGTCCTGTCGGTGATTGCGCTTTCGATCGCATTCACATCTATCGTAAAAGTGCGCGGATCGATGTCCACAAACACGGGCTTGGCGCCGGTATAGTGAATGGCCGCCACAGTCGCCACGAATGTGAATGGAACCGTTATCACTTCGTCGCCGGGGCCAATCCCGGCCGCAAGAAGGGCAAGGTGCAAAGCGCTGGTTCCGGTGTTCACGCCGATCCCGTATTGGGCCTGGCAAAAAGCGGAAAACTCCTCTTCAAACGCTGCCACTTCGCTTCCCAGAGTAAACTGGTTGGTTTCCAATACCCCCTGAATGGCGGCGTTGACTTCATCCTTAATCCCGGCATACTGGGCTTTAAGGTCGACAAATGGAATCATGCTACTACCCTTCCTTGCCACATGGGCGTTCCGTTGATCTTGACGGCTCGGCCGCGCTCGTTCATCGAGCGGGTCGCCGCTTCAATTAATTCCACCACGCGCAAGCCCAAAGAGCCGTCAGTCAGTGGTACTTTGCCGTTTTCGATGCAGTCGACGAAATGCTCTCCTTCCACGCGTAAGGCCTCTGTAGTGTCTAACTGTGGCGCCCACATGTCTCCGGTGCGATAGCCGACCCGCATTTGGTAGATTTTTTGAGGGTCATCAGTGAAGCTGACGCCCTTGTCGTAAACCTTGATCTTTTCACTCGGCTCAAGATCATCGTAAGTGATCATCTTCTTGCTGCCTCCGAGCAGGATCTGACGCACCTTCACCGGCGCCAGCCAGCTTACGTTGCTGTGCGCGATCATCCCTGAATTATAAAACAGCGAGATGTAGGCCAGATTCTCCGGCGTGCCTGGAAAGTGGTTGGTCCCGGCGACCGACACTTCCACCGGCTGTTCTCCGAGTAAATAATCAAGAATGGAAAAGTCGTGCACGGCCAGATCGGAGATTACGTTGACGTCGCGCTGAAACAAGCCGAGATTGATCCGGGTCGAATCGTAGTAATAAACATCGCCAAGATCTTGTCTCTGTATGATTTCCGCCATCTTGCGGATTGCTCCCGTATAGATAAACGTATGATCAACGATCAACACGCGCTTCCGCATCTCGGCTTCGTCGACCAGCTTGCGGGCCTGCAACGATGACTCTGCCATAGGCTTTTCCAGCCATAAATGCTTGCCGGCCTTCAGAACGGCCATCCCCAGGTCAAAATGGGTACTGACTGGAGTCGCTACCGCGATGGCATCGATGGATAGGTCCTCAAGCAGGTCCTGAAAACGGGTTGTGGTTTTGACGCCCGGATAACGTTTCTGAACGGTTTCGAGTCTTTTCTGATCCAGGTCTGCTACGCCGGCCACTGCAAGCCCCGGTGTTTCGGCGAAATTTCTCACCAGATTGGGCCCCCAGTAACCGTAACCGATAATACCTATTCTTAACATGCCTGCTCTCCTTGTTGGATGGAAATAATTGCATTGCTTTCGGTATTGCTAAAAGCTGACCAATTTGCTCAGCACCAACAAATCATTGAATCACTGATAAAGTCTGTGATCCGCAAACAGCCTTAATCTTATATTTTTAACTTGCACCTCTCAGGGAAGAACAGCCGGGCACTTTTCAATGCCGAGACGCAGCAATTGTTTATAGCGGCTGCCATAATCCCCAGGGTCATGGCCTAGACCAGACTGGTCGCCGCCGCGTCGCCTCTATCCCGCACCCGTATATCCCCGACAACTCGGGCGGGAACGCCGGTGACGATCGCATAATCAGGCACATCGCGGGTTACCACGGCGCCAGCGCCAATCAGGGCGCCCTCGCCTATCGTGATGCCGCAGAGAATGGTTGCATTGCTGCCGATCGAAGCCCGAGTCTTAATATGGGTTTTGACTACCTGCCAATCCTCCTCAGTCTGCAGGCCGCCATTCGAGTTAACAGCGCTTGGATACACATCATTGGTAAACATAACGCCATGGCCTATGAAAACACCGTCTTCGATGTCGACACCTTCACAAATAAACGTGTGGCTGGATATTTTGCAGTAGGCTCCCACGGAAGCGCCTTTTTGTATCTCAACGAATGTACCAATTTTGGAACCTTCTCCAATCGTGCAACCGTAGAGATTTACAAGCTCAGGGTGATATATAGCAACCTCCTTGCCTAAAACTACATTCTCTTTAATCATTCTTTTTTCCTCTAAGTAGCTTGTCTATCTACTGAAAATAACTTAAAGATGGAAACTGCCAGGTATTAGTGATTTATGTTCAACCTCTTAACCCGCATGCTCTCATAGAGATTAAGTTAGTCAAAACAAGACAACCATGGGTTAAGCCATCTAAATATTTCGCCGCTATACTCTTACAGACAAGCTAATGCGCATAACAAGTTTGTTAGCGAGTCAATACACTATTACGTCTTTACCAAGTATTTGGCTTAAAGCCCTAAATCGATTTTCATGGCTTTACATTACACGGCGCCTCCGCACTTTAAGACTGCCTTGACGGTTCTTAATAAAATCTTTAGATCGAGTATTAGAGACCAATTCCGGATATACCGAATATCGAGCCTCACCGTATCATCCCATCCTGTCTTGCTCCGCCCTTGCACCTGCCAGAGCCCAGTGATTCCAGGCTTCATTTCCAATATTCGCCTCAGATGCCAGGCCTGGTATTTCTCAGCCTCATAAGCAAGTGGCGGCCTCGGCCCGACCAGGCTCATATCGCCCCTGAACACATTAAAAAACTGCGGCAATTCATCAACACTGGTTTTCCGAATAAATTTTCCGACCTTAGTGATCCTGGGATCGGATTTAATTTTAAAAAACGGTTTTTCCACATCGCCCTGATTGACTTTTTCATGATCACCGTTGATCAGACTTCGGACATATTCACGATGTATTTGATCATCCATATTCACATGCATGGAGCGAAATTTATAGAATGTAAAAGGCTTTCCTTGCTTGCCCAAGCGCGTCTGCCTGAAAATGACAGGTCCTGGAGAAGTGGCTTTAATGGCTAGTGCCGTAATTACCATTACAGGCATAAAAATGAGCATGCCTGTAATCGAGCCTACGATATCGATACCTCTTTTTAACAAGAATTTAAACCATAACGTGCCTGTTGCTTTCTCCAGCTCGAAAGGGAAAGAGCTTGGATGGATGCTTCCGTTTTTTGCCAGGCTTTCGAATATATGGTCAGGATAAGTCGATACGGTAGAAAAAAATTGTGGATTTTTATTTTCATAAAGCAGCTTGTCGCTGAGTTCTTTAGCGCCTCGCTCGTCCGTATCGGGTAGGAGCACGCCTATCGTTTTATGATTGACAAAGCCGCAAATATCAGTATTTCGTATTTTTTCCCGGACAATATCTAAAACCTTGTTCATGTTGACGAATTGATCGTCAATCTCTTTATCAAGCGTCAGCAATAGAATTGACAATGTGGATTTAGACCGTTGCGCCCGCTGCTTCTCAAGGCGCAGCTGCTCTATAAAATTAGCATCGTAAAAAAATTCATCGAAATTAGCCTGATAAAGGGCTGGATTATCGATTGGGTCGGGAAATGGCGCTGACTCTACAAATAAATCTTCGCTCTTTTTCATTTTCATCCCCATGCTAGCTGTCTGAGCAACGTTTAAATAATTTATATTCCTCTTAAATCCAGATGTTCAGGAATAATGACATGGAACATTGCCCAAGATACATATCGAATAAGTATGTATAGACTCCTAGTCTCTTTAATAATCCTCAATTGCTTTCGTTCCACATACTTTTTGCAAAATACATGCAACTACAACTTAAATCTTGATTTTGGGATCGCCTTCCCAATTAATTTTTACTGTTAGATATATCCATCGGTTACGACTTAAATACATGAACGTTGATAGGAAACCCACTCTGCTTAATGTATTTTGAGTACGCTACCCAAGGGTTACTTCTTCTTGCTGTTGGTCATCATATTCCTAGTTTTTGCCTAACATCACAACTTCGTACAACTACCTAAGTAGTAACGCATATTAGTATTTAGCAGTGCTCTAATGTAAGCTGCCGGTCAATTCACTTTGTTCAGGCGAAGGCCAAATGTTCCCTTTCTAACGAGGCATTCTCTATCGCTGACGGGCTCAGTCATGAGTTTTTACACATTTCGCGGGCGAACCGCATTTTCTCGAATAAAGCAGATCGTCTTATGGCAGACCCGCATAAACGCCATATATACTGCAATTAAAATATCTAAGTTCCCGCTTAATCCGATAGAGGCTATTTGTAAAACTGCCACTGTCAGAATTGGGCGCGGTAAGGGCGCTGATAACACGATGGGTGTGTAAGCAATTACTCTCCCCGGACAACCAGCCGCTTTTCTTGCCCAGTCAGAAATAAGTAATCAAGAAAAACATCAATTGACCATAAACAGTGAGCAATAAAATGAAAATCTCGATTGCTACATTCAATGCAGAAAACCTTGTCACGGCAGATAAGCCAATTTATGAGGACTCCCACCCTCATTACAGCCAGGCTCAATACCGGAAGAAAACAGACTGGATAAGGAATCAGCTTTTGAGAATGAATGCCGACATTATCGGCTTTCAGGAAATCTTTGAAGAACAGGCGCTCAGGGATTGTTTAACAGGCACGCACATGGAAAACTGGCCTCTCTATGTTGCCAATCCTACAGGCAAAAATCCTGTGAATGCTATTGTAAGCAGATTCCCTATTGTTAAAACGGAGGTCATTGAGGATTTGCCGTTCGTTTTTGATTTCTTCGATGACAAGAAGATGACTGAGCCTTTGGACAGCACCCCGGTCAATATCCCTTTGAAAAGGTTTTCAAGAGGCGTTTTAAAGGCAGAAATCAAAATCAATGAAAATCTCCTGTTTTTAGTGGTTGTTCTGCACTTAAAATCAAAAAGACCTCTATTGCCTGACGGCATTGACCGTGATACAGCGACTTATCCTGAACTGGCAAAAGGCAATGTGCGTTCTCTAATCAGAAGGGCAATTGAATCCTGCGGCGTCAGACAAATTTTGTCAGCTGAAATCGATCAAGACGAGACAAAACCGATTTTTATTTTAGGCGATTTAAACGATAACGACACCGCCGTGACCAATCAGGCCATCATTGGCGAAGACCCTTTCCATAAGCTTCCGAGAGAGGAAAGAGTAAAAAAATGGCAGCACGTCTTCCAAAACTGCAAGGACATCCAGGCACGCAAAAGCATTGAAAATTTTCATTACACCTATATTCACAACGGACATTATGAAAGCCTTGACAACCTGTTTGCCAGCAATCATTTCGCCGACCTGAACGCCAGGAAAATAGGCCGGATAATTGATGTCCGCTTATATAACGACCACGTTATCGATGACAAAACGTCAATGGATAAAAAACCGATCCATGTGACAGACCACGGACAGGTTGTGGCCAATATCTACGTACACGAACCAAACCCTCCAGCCCCGGCCACACCAAGTATATAGTTATGAAGAGACGATGAAGCACGAACTCGATTCATTGCTTGCAATCATTGCTGCTGAAGTTCACAGGCATCCCGTTCTTTACAGCCTTGCGACAGAATGCCAATACTTTTACCCGAATAGTTTTTCGTGCTTATGCTTTAAAATGAGAAGATGAAACACACAGCATCCAAAACACGACCGGGACCTTTTAGCTCGAAATCAATCCAGCCGAGCTATACTCATTTCTGGTGTATGACTTAGAGAAGGAAGCGGTGTAACCTGTTGGTAGATCTCGCCAGATCAACCATCAACATAAGGAAAACACCGCCATGACAGATAGTAATGTCAT
>NZ_JAZHOC010000007.1:0-20346 GCF_036553575.1 Methylobacter sp. Wu1
GTTCGACCCGTGGGTCTTCCAGCGTTGAAAAAACTTCCTGTAAACTCAAGGCCACTGTTTGCTCTCCAAAATGCTCAGTATCTCTGATTTTTATGACAATTTATATGCGCTTGCCCTGAGTGGCAGCGGGTTCAAGCAAATCGCACTTTAAGCGCGCTTAAAAATCAGATCCCAGACTCCGTGGCCCAAGCGCAGGCCGCGCTGCTCGAATTTGGTCAACGGCCGATAATCGGGGCGCTCGCAATACGCCATCCCGCTATCGGCAGTGTTTATCAGCCGGCTCTCCGCCGATAGTACTTCCAGCATATGCTCGGCATAATTCTGCCAGTCCGTCGCCGCATGAAAATAGCCGCCGGGCCTTAATTTCTTGACCAGCAAATCGACAAAGCTGGGCCTTACAATGCGTCTTTTATGGTGCTTCTTTTTCGGCCAGGGATCGGGGAAAAACAAGTGCACGCCGGCCAGACTATGATCGGCCATCTTATGCTCTATAACCTCTATGGCGTCATGGCAATAGATCCTGACGTTGCTGATGCCCTGCTCTGCCAGCTGCATCATCAGATGCCCAACACCGGGCCGATGAACCTCGATGCCAATGTAGTTGATCCCGGGATTGGCGGCGGCCATCTTGGCCAGACTTTCGCCATTGCCAAAACCAATCTCGACACAGAGAGGCGCATCGCGTCCGAAAACTTCGGCAAAGTCATAATCGGCTTGCGGGTCCAGCCCGTAAACGGCCCAGTAATTATCCAGCGCAAGCTGCTGGCCCGGCGTGATGCGGCCTTGCCGGCGGATAAAGCTGCGAATGCGTTGCGGGAAATTTTGTTCAGGAGAAATCATATAAGCATAATGCGGGATTACTGCACGGGGCGGGCTTTGCCACCCCGTCAAATCAGAAAAACAGGCCGTCTATCGGTGATGAGGCGGAAGCAAAGCGCTTTCTGGGCATGCGGCCGGCCAGGAAAGCTTCACGGCCGGCTTCGATGCCTTTCCTCATGGCCGAAGCCATCATTACCGGATTTTTCGCCGCAGCAATGGCCGTATTCATCAAGACGCCGTCGCAGCCCAGCTCCATGGCGATGGCCGCGTCAGAAGCCGTGCCGACGCCGGCGTCGACCAGAATGGGCACATTGGCGTTTTCGACAATGGTCAGAATATTGTAAGGGTTGCGTATCCCCAGACCCGAACCGATCGGAGCCGCCAGCGGCATGACCGCCACGCAGCCGATGTCTTCGAGCCGTTTGGCCGCAATCGGATCGTCATTGGTGTAAACCATGACATCAAAGCCGTCCTTAACCAGTAATTCAGCGGCAATATAGGTTTCGGCCACATCGGGAAACAGGGTTTTCTGGTCGGCCAGCACTTCCAGCTTGACCAGCTTGTGCCCACCCAACAATTCCCGTCCCAGGCGGCAAGTCCTTACCGCGTCTTCGGCCGTATAACAGCCGGCCGTATTGGGCAAAATCGTGTACTTGTCCGGTGAGATGACATCCAACAAATTCGGCTCGCCGGGATTCTGGCCGATATTGGTGCGGCGAATGGCGACTGTCACGATTTGGGCGCCGCTGGCTTCGATGGCCAGACGGGTTTCTTCAAGGTCCTTGTACTTGCCGGTGCCGACCAGCAGTCGTGAATGATAGGCCTTGCCTGCGATAACAAATGAGTCATCCTGGCCGCCGCCAATGGCATGGACGATTTCCAGGCGATCATTGGCCCGTAAAACCTGCGCGCCGTGTTGATCAAACGGCAAAATTTCTTTATTCAATTCAACGGCGATCCGTTTACCCGCCAACCCCATGTCGGCGATTACATCGGCTACATGCGAGTCTTCAGCAATTTCACGGGTTTCGCCATTTACATAAACAATCATGTATAAACTCCGGCTTAATTCTCTATAGTTCTGCGTTTCTGTACCGCGACGGCAAGATCCTTCAGAAGTTGCACCGTATCTTCCCAGCCCAGGCAGGCATCGGTAATGCTTTGCCCATACGCGAGCGGCTGCCCTTCAACCACATCCTGCCGGCCCGGCTTGAGATGGCTTTCGATCATAACGCCCATGATCCGGTGATCGCCGTTCGCAACCTGTCCAGCCACATCCTCGCCCACGATGAGTTGGCGCTGGCATTGTCTCAAGCTGTTGGCATGGCTGAAATCGATCATGATATTCGGCCTGAGATTGGCTTTTTTCAACGCTTCCGCCACTTTTTCGACACTGACGGCATCGTAATTGGGGGCGTCATTGCCGCCTCTGAGAATGATGTGCACATCCTCATTGCCGGTGGTTGAAAAGATGGCCGAATGCCCGGCCTTGGTCAGCGACAGGAAATGATGCGGGCTCATGGCCGCGCCTATCGCATCGATGGCGATCTTGACCGTGCCGTCCGTCGCGTTCTTGAACCCGACCGGGCAGGACAGGCCCGAAGCCAGCTCACGGTGCACCTGGCTTTCGGTGGTCCGTGCGCCGATGGCGCCCCAGGCAATCAGGTCCGAGACATATTGCGGCGTAATCAAATCCAGGTACTCTGTCGCCGCCGGGATGCCTGCAGTATTCAAATCGAGCAATAATTGCCTGGCAACCCGCAAACCTTTATTGATGTTAAAGCTGGAATCAAGATCCGGATCGTTGATCAGGCCTTTCCAGCCTACGGTCGTGCGGGGTTTTTCAAAATAAACCCGCATGACGATCACCAGATCGTCTTTTAATTCATCCTTGACCGCTTTCAACCGTCGTGCGTATTCCTTGGCGGCATCTGTGTCATGGATCGAGCAAGGACCCACCACCACCAGCAATCTGTCATCCTGACCGGCCAGTATCTTGTGAATATCTTCCCTTGCTCGCAGAGTAGTTTGTGCCGCTGCTTCGGTAATAGGCATTTCATCATGCACTTGAACAGGCGCAATGACTTCTTTAGTGGCACAAATTCTCAAGTCGTCAGTATTGTATTTCGTTTGCATGGGAGCGGTAACCAGGGCTTTATAACTGGATCAAATTTTGAACTTTTCATTTTAACTGTTTTTATCATCTTTTTGTTAGTTTTTGCTATCAAATAAAGAGATACGCTGGATCAGCGCCACTGCAAAGAAAAGCACAGTTACAGATAATATTCTTCAAGCGAGTGCCAGTCAGCAACTGAGATAACATCAGACAATATGGACAAAAATGAACCAGCGCTTGATGCTGTCAATGAATGGGAATTAGAAAGATGATAGACGGAGTTCCGACAGCAACAGTGCACCATTACTGCAGCTTGCCTTATCCAATTAAAAAACATGGTCGAGATTTTCTCTCAAACAGAAAGCCTCAGGCTTGACACTGTTTATTTGCAAAAGCTTCAAGGCACGCGAGCGGGTTGAAAATCAGCCGCTCGCATTAACCGCAAACCAATCGCTCAAGATAACTTACAGAACTGCATTCAGATTCTCGTCATCATACAGACGTGTTTTTTTCCAGCCATTGAATTTGCTGTCATAAAAAGTCAGATCGTTATCGATGGCATATTCGTAGCAGCTTCTAAACAGCCGCGCTGTCCGAAAGGCATGCAACTCATCATCGGCCGTTACTTTTTCTATGTTGCCGACCTGAAACGTCTTGTTTCTGGACTTGCCGTTGCTGACCCAAAAGACGGTATAGCACAAATAGCTTTTGTCTTTTCTATGATCGTACTTGATGGTTCTGGATACGCCGGTAACACCGGTTGTGGTTTTATTTTTAGGCGGCTTAAGAAAGCGGGTCTTGCTGCCCTTTAATACCACCAGCATTTGGTCTCGCCAGGTAATGGCGGCCTTTAAAGATTTACCTTTATTCCCCCATAGTTTATGTGAAAAATAACGGCTGCTCTCTTTGCCGCGTCTTACGATACGTACCTGAAAACCAAACACATCTGGCTCAGTAATATGTTTATGTTTTGCCATGGATTTAAACTCGTCAAACGAATTATTAATTAAATTTAACAGCCAAGTTAGGCCGCCAATTTTTTGTCTCTTTGAAATATCAAGCTTTTCTTATATTTTTGTAAGCTGATGATTACAAATTATCGCTAAAGTTCAAATAAAAGCAAGTAAAAATCATAACAATATAGACAATTCCCGAGTAACTTAGTGTAGAATGATTTCATCCCACTTTTTCAGTGGTTCAAGACGAGTTAATAACCTTATGTTTTTCATTGTTTTTTGGAGATAATCGATGAGCGTACTAGTAGGTAAACAAGCACCCGATTTTACAGTTCCCGCTGTGTTAGGTGACGGCCAAATCGTTGATGCATTCAGCTTTTCAGAGGCCACTAAAGGCAAATATGCTGTCTTGGTTTTCTACCCATTGGATTTTACATTTGTTTGTCCAAGTGAACTGATCGCTTTAGACCATCGCATCGATGAGTTTAAAAGCCGCAATGTAGAAGTGATCGCCGTCTCTATTGATTCTCATTTTACTCACAACGCATGGCGCAATACGCCGGTCAACAAAGGCGGTATCGGTCCTGTCCGTTACACAATGGCAGCCGACCTGTCTCATGCCATCGTCAAAGACTATGACGTGGAAGCCAACGGCGCTGTTGCCTACCGCGGCACTTTCCTGATCGATCGCAATGGTGTCGTTCGCCATCAGGTTGTCAACGATCTGCCTTTAGGCCGTAACATGGACGAACTGCTGCGTATGGTTGATGCCCTGCAATTCCATGAAGAGCACGGTGAAGTTTGCCCGGCAGGCTGGAATAAAGGCGACACGGGCATGAATGCAAGCCCAACCGGCGTTGCGGAATATCTGGATAAAAATGCTGAAAAACTGTAAGAACGGTTAATTCGTCTTATAACGGCGCATTGTATTGATACAATGCGCCTTTTTTGTGCCTGTTAATTTTTTTGTGCCGCTGCCGCATCAGCCAATAGTTTCTTTCTGATCAGAAACGCAGCGAAGATGCCTACGATGGCCGGTATCTGCGTCAGCAGGAATGTACCTGTCGCGCTTTTGGCAACCAGCCCTGACAGCAGGTTAACGACGGATAATTTGACGGCCCACCAGGTAATCCAATACCCCATCACCCCTATGACGGCCCATTTGACAGGCTGCTCGCCATGCTCTCTTGCCGTTAAAAAAAACCAAATAAGTATCGCGATTCCGGATAATTTAGCTAATAGTAACATCTTCCAACCTCAATTTAGTTATTATGACTAATATGACCATACCTGATGCGGCTAAAATTTAGCCCATTGCCGCACCCAATCTGACAATCATATTCTGTAATAGATCATCATTATATCTTTTTTTAGTTAGGAGAGAATCGTGGGAAAATCGCTTAAAATCATCCTTTCGATACTTGCGGCTCTGATTTTACTGATCATTGTCATCATCAGCGCCTTATTCATTTTTATCGATCCCAATGATTTCAAACCCGAAATACAAGCCGCTGTTAAAGACAGGATCGGCCGGGAACTGACGCTGGAAGGCGATTTAAACCTGTCGATTTTCCCGTGGCTGGGCATCTCAACGGGCAAAATGACGCTGAGTAATGCCGAAGGCTTTCAGGCCAAACCCTTTGCCGAAATTCAGGAAAGCGATATCAACGTCAAACTGCTGCCGCTGCTATCAAAAGAAATCGAAGTCGACCGCATCGTTTTAAAAGGGCTGACCGTCAACCTGGCCAAGAATAAACAGGGCGTCAACAACTGGCATGACCTGATCGGTACGAAACCTGAGCCCTCTGCCCCTGGCAGCGGCACACAAGAAGCCCAACCAGCGGAAGAAGCGCAGACTTTATTGTCCATCGGCGGCATTACCCTGAAAAATGCCTTCATTGATTGGGACAACCAGAAAAGCGGAAAACACCTGGAAATAAAAGACATCAATCTCAATACGGACAAGATTGTTTTTGATGAATCTTTTGCTGTAGATCTGGCTCTGACTGTGGTAAATGCCCAGGCTAAACTGTCTGAATCGATCAAGCTGACCACTGATTTAACCGTTAACGAAAAACTCGATAACTTCCGATTAACCGGCGTCAACCTGCAAAGCACAACAGCTGGCGAAAAAGTTCCGGGCAAATCTCTGACGGCGGCCTTGAAGGCAGCCGACGTATCGCTAAACATGGCTAAGCAGGACCTTAAAATTTCGACATTACGGCTTGAATCGGGCGATTTAAAAGTCGCCGCCGATATCACCGGCACCCGGATCAAAGAGCAGCCTTCCTTCCAGGGACCTGTCGCTGTCGAACCATTTAATCCGATGCTGGTCATGAAACAACTGGCGATAACACCGCCAATCATGCGCGATGCCAATGCCCTGACCCGCCTGGCCATGAATTTCAACCTGCAGGCCAACGATGACTCGGCCAATCTTCAAAATCTGCTCATTAAACTGGACGATACGACTATAAACGGCTCGGCCTCAGTCAATAACTTCAGTCAGCCCGCGATCGCTTTCAATCTGACTGCCGATGCGCTCGATGCTGACCGCTATCTGGCGCCAGAAAAAGAAACTGACAAAAAATCAAAACCCATAGCCAGTCCCGCAGTCACCACGGCAGCGGCCGCTTCGTTACTGCCTGTCGAAACCTTGCGGAAACTGAACGCCAACGGCGAATTGGCATTGCATCAAATGAAGATCAACAATCTGAACATGCAGGACATCCATCTGAAACTCAGCGCCAAAAACGGCATTGTAGCTACAGAGCAGAGCGTCAATCAGTTTTATCAAGGCAATTATTCCGGCAATCTGAACCTGGATGTCCGCAACAAGCTCCCTGTGCTGGCAGTCAATGAAAAAATCAGCCACGTTCAAGTTGAGCCCCTGTTAAAAGCCTACAAAGGCGAAGCCAAAATGAGCGGCGTCGTCAATGCATCGGCCCAACTGCAGGCGCAAGGCAATAACAAGGATGAAATTAAATCCTCGCTTAATGGTCAATTGAGCTTTCTGTTCAAAGACAGTGTCATCTTGGGTTTTAATTTGCAGAAGATAATCGACAACAGTAAAGCCTTGATCAAAGGCGCACCTTTGCCGGCTGACAACAAGAATGACCAGACGCTGTTTTCGGAAATGACCGGCACAGCAACCATCAACAACGGCGTGCTCAGCAACAATGATCTTGTCGCCCACTCATCGAAATTGCGTGTCAATGGCAAGGGCAACGTCAATCTCAATACCGAGGCGCTGGATTATAAAATCAAGGCTACGCTGCTGAAATCGCCCGATGCCAATGGCCAGCAAGCCGAAAAAATGACAGTCGCCATCAATTTTGGCGGCACGTTCAGCCAGCCCTCTTACACCGTGGACCCCTCCTCCTTATTGACGGAAGAAAATAAGGCCAAAATCGAAGAGAAAAAGCAGAAGCTGCTGGACAAACTCGACAAGAAATTAGGCCCCGGCGCCAGCGATCTGTTAAAACGCATTTTCTGATATGACCCCATCCGTTTTCCAACAAAACATCCTCGACTGGTTTGACCGGCACGGACGCAAAGACCTGCCCTGGCAGAAAGACATTACGCCTTATCGCATCTGGCTTTCCGAAACGATGCTGCAACAGACCCAGGTTGCGACCGTTATCGGCTATTTCAACGCCTTTACCGAAAGATTCCCCGATATAGAAAGTCTGGCGCAGGCGCCTGTCGATGACGTGCTGCATCTCTGGTCGGGATTGGGCTACTACGCCCGCGCCCGCAATCTGCATAAAACGGCGCAGCTGGTTGCCGAGAAAGGCCGTTTTCCCGACACGCTGGATGAGCTTGTCGCATTGCCGGGCATAGGGCGATCGACAGCCGGCGCCATACTGAGCATCGCTTTCAGGAAAAGCCATCCTATCCTGGACGGCAACGTAAAAAGGGTGCTGGCACGATTCAAAGCCGTGCCCGGCTGGCCAGGCAACAGCAGCGTCAGCAAGGAACTGTGGCTGCTCAGCGCCCATTATACGCCCCAGGACCGGGTCGCCGATTACACCCAGGCCATGATGGATCTGGGCGCCACCCTTTGTACGCGCAGCAGGCCTGCCTGCCATGCCTGTCCGCTCAAGGATAATTGCCTGGCCCGGCTGACCGATAATATCGCCGCCTTCCCGGCGCCGAAACCCGCGAAATCCCTGCCGGTCAAACACCGGGTGTTTTTATTGCTGCGTGATAGCCTTAACCGGATACTACTGGAAAAAAGGCCGCCTGCCGGCATCTGGGGCGGCTTGTGGAGCCTGCCTGAATTCGACAGTATCGAGACGGCTGTCGGCTGGTGTTCAGCGAGAAACATGCCCATCATTAACCAGAAACCAATGGCCAAGCGGCGCCATACCTTTTCCCATTACCATCTGGATTTCACGCCGCTAATTATTGAAACCGATAACCCTACTAATATTGTGATGGAAGCCAGTCGAACTGTCTGGTATAAAGCCGGACAAACTCACAACTTAGGGATAGCGGCGCCGATCAAGCTGCTATTGCAACAATCCACTATCGAGGACAACGATGACTAGAATGGTTAAGTGCGTTAAATTGGGAATAGAAGCCGAAGGTTTAGATGCACCGCCCTTTCCAGGGCCTAAAGGTCAGGAAATATTTGAAAAAGTATCGAAACAGGCCTGGCAGCAATGGTTAAGCAAACAGACCATGCTGATCAATGAATACAAGCTGGCCAGCTTCGATCCGAAAGCCAGAGCCTTTTTAGCAGAAGAAAGAAGGAAGTTTCTGTTTGAGGGCAACACCGACATGCCTGAAGGCTACGTGCCGCCCAAGTCCTGATTAAGCCTGTCAAATGTGTAACATAAATGATGTTGCACATTTGATCTATCCGCTCTCGCCGAATCAGCGCTTCATCGATTCAAAAAATTCAGAATTGGTCTTGAAATCCTTCAGCTTGCCGATCAGGAATTCGGAAGCGGCCGTTTCATCCATCGGCTGCAGGATTTTGCGCAGTATCCAGGTTTTCTGCAATGAATCAGGGTCGACCAGATATTCTTCCCGGCGCGTACCGGAACGGTTGATATTGATAGCCGGATAAATACGTCTTTCCGCAATCTTGCGATCCAGGTGCAGTTCCATGTTGCCGGTGCCTTTGAACTCCTCATAGATCACCTCGTCCATTCGGGAACCGGTATCGACCAGCGCCGTAGCGATGATCGTCAAACTGCCGCCTTCCTCGATATTGCGCGCCGCGCCGAAAAAGCGTTTTGGCTTTTCCAATGCGTTCGCATCGACACCGCCGGTCAATATCTTGCCTGAAGACGGAACCACCGTGTTATAGGCTCTAGCTAGCCGTGTAATCGAGTCTAACAAGATGACTACATCGTATTTATGCTCTACCAGACGGCGCGCCTTCTCAATCACCATCTCCGCGACCTGTACGTGACGGGTTGCCGGTTCATCGAAGGTGCTCGAAATGACTTCACCGCGCACGCAGCGCTCCATTTCCGTAACCTCTTCAGGACGTTCGTCGATCAACAATACGATCAGGTAACACTCGGGATTCTTTTCGGCGATGGATTGCGCCAAGCTTTGCAGGATCATGGTCTTACCGGCTTTCGGCGGCGACACGATCAAGCCGCGCTGGCCTTTGCCGATAGGTGCGATGAGATCAATGATGCGCCCGGTTAAATCTTCACTGGTGCCGTTGCCTTTTTCCAGAACAAAACGCTGATTGGCAAATAGAGGGGTCAGGTTGGAGAAGTGAATTTTGTTTTTGGTGTTTTCGGGGGATTCAAAATTGATCTGTTCGACTTTGAGCATCGCAAAATAACGCTCGTTGTCTTTAGGCGGCCTGATCTTGCCGCTGATGGTATCGCCGGTCTTTAAAGCAAATCGCCTGATTTGACTGGGCGAGACATAAATATCGTCGGGGCCCGCTAAATAAGAACATCCCGGAGTGCGTAAAAAACCAAAACCATCCTGCAGAATTTCCAGAACGCCATCGCCATAAATATCTTCGCCGCCTTTTGCCTGCTTCTTCAGAATAGCAAAGATCAAGTCCTGTTTTCGGGTTCTGGCAACGTTTTCAATGCCCAATGACTCGGCTATTTCAATAACTTCACTGATTTGTTTTAGTTTTAACTCGGTTAGATTCATAAAAGATGACTCAAGGGTATACGGTATGGACCGTAACTAAGCAAGATAGGATTAGATGTTAGGGATGTAGTTTATCGGGCGATATTTGAGAGCGCCTGACGCGGCACCCGATAAGTATAACTAAAATACCCGGACCCGTTCAAGGTTTTTTGCGACGGGTCCGGGTCAAGGTTCATTTATATATTGCTATCAATGAAGGCAGCAAGTTGTGATTTTGTCAATGCACCGACTTTAGTGGCTTCCACTTCGCCGTTCTTAAACAGCATCAATGTCGGAATGCCGCGTACGCCATAGTCTGCCGGCGTTTTCTGGTTCTCGTCGATGTTCAGTTTAACAACTTTTAATTTACCTTGGTAATCTTTGGCAATTTCATCCAGAACCGGTGCAATCATTTTGCAGGGTCCGCACCATTCAGCCCAATAATCAACTAGCACGGGACCGTCCGCTTTAATAACAGTTTCGTTAAAATCACCATCATTTACATGAAGGACTAAGTCGCTCACACTATTTCTCCAAAATTTAAAAGCTAAGACTATAGGAGGGATGGCGTTAATTTGTCAATCAATTTCAGCTGACAGGCTTTTTACGTTATGCTATAGCTCTATGAATAAGACACATTTAACAAATACCCGCTTCAGCAACCTGGAATTGTCCGACTCTATCCTGCAAGGTCTAAAAGAGGCCGGCTTTGATCACTGCACGCCGATACAGGATAAAGCTCTGCCCCTACTCTTGCGAGATAAAGATGTGGCAGGTCAGGCGCAAACCGGAACCGGCAAAACCGCCACATTTCTGCTAGCCACTTTTCAGCGCCTGATCAATGACACCAGCGAAAAGATAAAAAATCCCAGAGCCATCATTCTGGCGCCGACACGCGAACTGGCCATTCAGATTCATAAAGATGCGCGGCTGCTGAGCAAGCACCTCAACCTGAAAATCGGGCTCATCTATGGCGGCACCGATTATCAGAAACAGCTCGACAGCCTGAAGTCGAATGTCGATATCATTATCGGCACGCCCGGCCGCATCATCGATTTTTACAGACAGAATGCCTTTACGCTGGACAATGTGCAGGTTTCCGTCATGGACGAGGCCGACCGCATGTTCGATCTGGGCTTTATCAAGGACATACGCTATCTGCTGCGGCGCATGCCGCCGCCCGATAAGCGCCTGAACATGCTGTTTTCGGCGACTTTATCCTATAAAGTGACCGAACTGGCTTACGAACACATGAACAATCCGGTCCTGATACGCATAGAGACCGAAGAAGTCACGTCCAAGGCCATACAGCAAAGCGCATTTTGTCCGTCCAACGAACAAAAAATCCCGCTGTTGCTGGGTATTTTGAACAAATACCAGCCGCAGCGCAGCATTATTTTCGTCAATACCAAACGCTGCGCCGAGCAACTGGATGATTACCTCAATGCCAACGGCTACAAGACCGCGGCCCTGAGCGGCGATGTGCCGCAGGAAAAACGCCAGCGCCTGCTCAATGACTTTCAGGAAAACCGGATCACGCTGCTGATTGCGACCGATGTCGCGGCCCGCGGTCTGCACATTCCCGACGTCTCGCACGTTTTCAATTACGATCTGCCGCAGGATGTCGAGGATTATGTGCACCGAATCGGCCGGACCGCGCGCTTTGGCGCCAGCGGCGAAGCGGTCAGCTTTATCTGCGAGGAATACGCCTATTCCATGCCCGATATCGAAGCCTATATCGGCCAGAAAGTGCCGATCAAGGCCATTACCGCCGATCTGTTAGCCGCCGAAGTCGTTAAACCTGAACGGAAAAGCAAGCCGCCGGCACAGGAAAAGCGCCCCGCCCCAAAAAAGCCGCACCCGCGCCGTCCTAAAGCCCGGCCATCAGCTCCCGAAAATCCTCTATAGCGGGAAAATCGGTTATCTCCTTTTTGGGCAGCTGCGTATCGGGCCTGCTGACCGAAATCAGGTGTTCTATCCCGAACTGCCTGGCGGCATTCAAAACCGCCAGACTGTCATCGATCAGCAGCGTGTTGTGTTTTTCAAACGGCTGCTGCCGCTGCAGCCGGTGCCAGAATTCGGCATGTTCCTTAGGAAAACCCAGCGTATGGGAACTGATGATGTCATCGAAAAACCGGTGCAGGCAGGTTTTCTCCATTTTCAGCCCCAGACTGTCCTGATGCGCATTCGTGACCAGTAAAACCTTGTGCCGAGACTGATGGACCTTTTCCAGAAATTCGACGACATGCGGCAATACCGCGATCAGCTCCGCTATTTCGGCTTTCAATCCGGCGATATTGAGCTCCAGCGTCTCGCTCCAGTAATCGAGGCAATACCACTCCAGTTTGCCTTCCATGCTTTTGAAGCGCGGCGCCAGCAGTTGCTTGGCTTCCGCAATCGCTATGCCCTGCTTCTCGGCGAATTTCAGCGGCACGAATTCCTGCCAGAAATGATTATCGAAATTCAAATCCAGCAGCGTACCGTCCATGTCCAGCAATACCGTGTCAATTTTGTTCCAATCGATCATGAGAGTGCGTTATATTTACAAAAAATATTTCAGTTAAACTGCAAAATGGCTAAAAAACCCACCATCCTCAATAAGACTACAATCGCGAAAAGCCGTTTATTCCGCATTGAATCCCTTGATCTTCAATTCAGCAACGGCGTTCAGCGCAATTACGAACGCCTGGCCCGGGGCAAATCCGGCGGCGCCGTGCTTATCGTGCCCATGCTCGATGCCGATACTGTCTTATTGGTCCGGGAATACCTGGCCGGCGTCGACCGTTATGAACTAGGCCTGCCGAAAGGCAAGACCGATGCCGGCGAATCGTTTCTTGAGGCCGCCAACCGGGAACTTAAAGAGGAAGTCGGCTTCGGCGCCAGAAGCCTGCACCATTTGAGCTCTTTTTCCGTCGCCCCGTCTTACCTGGAACATATGACCGAAATCATCATCGCCCAGGACTTGTATGCCGAAAAACTGCCCGGCGACGAACCCGAAGAATTGGAAGTCATTCCCTGGAAATTGAGCGATATCAATGCCCTGTTAGCCACGGGCGAATGTACGGAGGCCCGCTCGATTGCCGCCTTGTTCATGGCGCTGGAATATTTCAAAGCCCAATAAATCACAGGCGGTAAAGCGGTTCCAGACCAGAATCCGCCGCTTGCGAAATTCTCTCCCGGGCTTTGTTCTCGCTGAACGCCTGAAACAGTCTTTTCCCCTGCCACTGGCCCGCATCTTTGCCATACAGCGTCTGATTCAACAGCAGGATTTCATCCCTTAACCGCGCATCGCAACAGGATGCGACGGCGCCGAGATTCGTGGCGTCAAATTTTTGCCGCCCCCAATCCAACAGAGCATCCTTGGCGGCCACGGCATCGTTATCGCTGCAGGCCTGCTTTAATTTTTTAATGCTGTCATTCAAGTTCACTTCAGTAGCAACCGCTTGCGGCACGGGCTTTTCTGCAGGCCGCCGGGAAAGAAAATAAACCAGCGTCGCCAGCCAACCTACAGCCAGAAATCCTGAAACCCCCAGCCATATATTGCTTTGCTGGGCCTGGCCGACCGGCGCCGGCACAATCGATTCAGGCTTTGGCGCCGCTTCAACCGGCGCCTTGGCCGGGACCGGAGCGGCTGCCTGCGCGCCTGCCGCGGCAACCGCATGAATCGTCGTTTCCGGAATTCTGGCGACTTCCATCTGCTGAGTCTTGGTATTGAACCAGGGCACTTCGATGGCCGGCAGTGTATAACTGCCCTCTTTTGACGGAATCAAGGCTATTTTTTCCTCCCGGAAGGCAAGCACGCCGTCGCTTTTTTTCTGTTCCTTAAGCACCGGCTGATCTGGATAGCTTTTTAACTGATCCTGCGTTTTGGTGCTGCTCAGCTCGGGCAATTGGCTGACCATGGCGCCTTTTGCCAGGAGCTTCAAGGTGCGCGTCAGCGGCTCTCCGACTTTCATGCGCTCGAAATCACCCGACCACTCCTGGTTCAGCTGCAGTTGTTCGGCCGGCAGCCAGCGCTGTGCCGTAAAAGACGATGCAGCCGGTTTGACATCCAGCGTTACCGATTGGGAGGCCACGCGCCGGGTTTTGGTCATTCGCGAGTTAAAGAAACCGCCGAAGCTGGGGCGGGTCGCTGTCACGACCTGCGCCGTCAACTCCAAAGGCTTGATGGTCATGCGGCCGCTTTTCTGCGGAAAAATCGCATATTTGCGTTCGGTCACCCAATAATCCTCGCCATTGACCTGCGTGCTGTAATTGCTGTCGTCGCCGAGTTTTTCAATAACGGCATCGGCCAGTTCCGGCTCATTGAGGCTGGCCTGCGAAATTTCGACCCTGCGATACAAACGCATGGTATAGAGGACCTGGGATTGCACATAAGGGGATTCAGGAGACGCCTCAACTTCCAGAAACAAATCGCTGTTGGCAGGCACATCTTTAGTGGATGCGCCTTCGGTTACCTGCACGGTTGTTGGCTGACTCACATCATCGCCGAACTGCACGGCCGGCACGGTCAGGTTGCCGGCGTGTTTGGCCATGACTTGCAGTACCCATTGAATGGTTTTGCTGGATTTGCCGTTAACCCATGACGAGTGAGTGCTCTGGCTCTGGCCCAATATCTCGAAATCCTGTTCGAGCGGCGTGAAATCGGGGTCATCGTCCGGCGAATCGGTGGCCGTAAACGTGATCTGAAAGGATTCGTTGAGATTGACCGAACTGCGGTCTACCGCGACATTGATTTCCGCCGCCGACAACCACGGCGCATTCAGTAGCAATAACAGATAAATCAGAGCTGTTCGGTAAGGACTAGCTGTTAATAATTTCAGTAATCTCATGTTCATCACGAATTTGAATGGTGTAGCGGTACAAGAATTGCCTCAGTCACGCTGTTTACCAGACAGCGCCTGAACCCGACCGGGGTCTGCTGCCTGATTGCCGCTCCCGCTCGCCGTATTGGTACAAAAATTTGCGCTTCAAAAGGCCTGCCGGATCATCAGGAATTCGATTGAGCCATTGTTCATTGGCCTGAGCCCTTTCATCCTTGGCTTCAGCCGGCAATTGCTCTGACTGTTGAGCGGCTTGCTGCTGCGCATCGTCCTTCTGCTGCTGGCCGGGCTGCTGGCTTTTTTCAGCGTCCTGCTGTTTTTGCTCGGGCTTGTTTTGTTGCTGCTGATCTTTTGATTGCTGCTGTTTGTCCGACGGCTGCTGATCAGACTCATTGCCCTGTTTCTGCTGATCGCCGGATTGATCCGATTGGTCGCGGTCTTTTTTCTGCTGCGAGTCATCCTTGGACTGCTGCTGTTTATCGTCTTGTTGCTGTTGTTGATTCTGCTTCTGCTCTTTCAAGGCTTTCTCGACGATTTCCTTGTTATATTGAGCGTCTTTATCATCGGGATTTATTTTCAATGCCTGTTCGTAAGCCTTTAAAGCCTCAGCTAACTGGCCTGTCTTCGCTAGGGCATTGCCTTGATTGTAAAAACTGTCGGCCGTGCCGGTATTGCTCAGGCTTGCCAGCGCTTCATTATATTTTCCGGATTTGTAGTGCGCGGCCGCCTTCCAGTCCGGGCTTTCAAACAGTTGCGCTGCCTTTTCATAATCGCCTTGTTGAAACGCCTGCTGCGCCTGCTGGTCTTTTGTGCGCCATAGATCCTGCCAATCCAGGGCATAACTGTTTTTCGGCAGCGGCGCCAGCAGCAACAAAGCCCAGCACAGCAGGCCTTTTCTGAACGTCAGCGCCGCCAGCGGCAGAACCAGCAATAACAGCCAGGGGCCCATATCCTGCCATTGATCCAGCGAACCCTTCTTTTTCTCGGCGCCCTGTTGCCGCACGGGCTTGTCCAGCGCCGCCAGCAAGGTATCAATGTCGCTGTCATCGGCAGTTATCGATTGGAAGATGCCGTGTCCTGCCTGCGCCAGTTTCGCCAATTCATCGGCATTCAGTTTAGTGACCACGATATCGCCCTGCTCGTCTTTTAAAAAGCCGCCGTCCGGCAGCGCGATCGGCGCCCCCTCGGCCGTCCCGACACCCAATATCGAGAGCCGATAACTGCCCAGCGATTTCACCGCCGGCAGGGTTTCATCGACAGCGACGCCGTCGGTCACGAGCAATAACTGTCCTTTCTGCAAACCCGCCTGTCTGAACAGTTCCAGCGCTTTTTCCAGAACCATGGCCGTATTGCTTCCCTGGCTGGGCATGATGTTGGTGTTTAACGCCTCGAGCTGGCTGGCGATGGTGTCGGTATCATCGGTCAGCGGCGTGACTGTAAAAGCATCGCCGGCATAAACCAGCAGCGCGGTCTGGCCGTCTTTTCTCTGTTTCAGGATATCGGCGATTTTATAGCGCGCGCGAGTCAGCCTGCTAGGCTTGATATCGGCCGCGTCCATGGACAGGGAAAGATCCAGGGCGATGACCAGTGCCGAATCATTACGGAAAACCGGCGCCGGCTGTCGCTCCCAGGTCGGGCCTGCCAGCGCGATGATCGCCAGCAAAGCGCCGACGGCGCCTGCCGCCAAAGGCCAGCGGCTTTGCCCGACCGCCTTTTCCTGCAGCAGATAGGGCAATAAAGCGGTATCGCACACTGCCGACCAGTTGCCTTGCCTGAGTTTGCTCCTCAGCATCAAAACCAGCATTACGCCAAAAGGTATCAAAGCCAGCAGCCAGTAAGGCCTGATGAAGTGAAATTCGGCTAGATTCATGACAACCTCACGCGGGACAGTGCAATCGCGGCCGCCAGCAGCAGCGCGCCGGCCAGCGGCCAATAATACAGTTCGCTTCTGGGCCTGAAGTATTGTTTGTCTTTTTCCACCGGCTCCAGCTGATCCAGCAATTGATAGATCTTGTTGAGCTCGTCGGTGTTTCTGGCCCGGAAATAAACGCCACCGGTTTTCTCGGCGATGGCCGTCAGGGTTTTTTCATCGAGATCCTGGGACGGGTTGACTTTTTGAGCGCCAAAGAAGCTGCGCACGAGCATTTCATCGGCGCCGATGCCGATCGTGTAGATTTTTAACTGGTTTTCGGCAGCCAGCTCGGCCGCTTTCAACGGCGATACTTCGCCGGCGGTGTTCGCGCCGTCCGTCATCAGGATCAGTACCCGGCTGTTGACCTCCTGGTTCTTGAGGCGCTTGACGGCCAGCCCGATCGCATCGCCGATCGCGGTGTTGTCGCCGGCCAGCCCGATCGCCGATTCATCCAGTAAAGTCATGACCGTTTTCCTGTCGAAAGTCAAAGGCGTCTGCAAATAAGCCTGCGTACCGAACAGGATCAGTCCAATACGATCGCCGACGCGCCGGTTGATGAAATCGCCGGCCACCCATTTGGTCGCCGTCAGCCGGTCCACGGCTTGCCTGTTGATAACGAAATCCTGCACTTCCATGCTGCCCGATAAATCCACGGCCAGCATCAGATCCCGGCCGCTGACGGCCTGCTCGATCGGCTCCCCCAGCCATTGCGGCCGCGTGCAGGCTGCGATCAGTAAAATCCAGGCGATAGCCGCCGCCAGGAACGGCCAGCGCCCGGTTTGGGAAATGACGCGCGCGTCGCCTTCGGAAAAATCGTCCAGAAACGGGACTTTCAGTGCAGCCTGCTCGACCGGTTTATGGGCCGGCAGCAGCCAGCGTATCAGTAAGGGCAATGGTAAAAGGCTGAGCAGCCAGGGCCATTCGAAATGAATCATTTTTTTACTTGAGCTTTAAGCCAGTCTTCGCAAAGACTGATTAATTGTGGAATGTCCGCATCGGCCAGTTGCAGCTTGCGATAAGGCGCATCGCTCAGATGCCGGCCGACTCCTTCGCTGAAAGGCGAACCTTTGACCGAGCTGTCCAGGTAAGCCAGCCAAGCCTGCCCCGTTAAACCGGCCGCTTGTTCTCTGGGCGCTACGCTGATCGCCACGCGCCGGACCAGCACGGAAAGCGCGACCAGTTTTCCATGATTGTCAAGCGTCTTGTCCTGCTTGATTTGCGCCAGTATTTTTTTTGCGGTTTTGATGGCAGTCTTGCGGGTCAGGCGCTTGTATAGCCAGACCAGCAGAAAAATCAGCAAAGGCGCCAGTATGGCAACGAGCCACCAGCCCATAGCCGGCGGCCACCAGCCTATGGCTTCCGGCATGTGTATATCTCTTAGCGGAAGTTGCGTGGGTTCCATTTATCGATGCCCTAACAAATATCTTAAACGTTGCACGGGATCATCACCGGTACTGCATTGCATGAAAGCCAAGCCTCTGCTTTGGGCCAACTGGTTAAGGCGCTGCTGGCGCAAGGCGAAGCGCTGTTGATATTGCACAGCCGCACCGGAATCGGCGTCTACGACCACATCGCGGCTGTCATCGGTAAACCGGTAGCGGCCTTTGGCGGGCAGTGCGCTTTCCAAAGGATCGAAGACCATGACCAGGACCACATCGCAATGCTGTGATAGCTTTAACAGATGCGTTTCAGCTTTGTCATTCATGCCGCGAAAGTCGCTGATGATATAGACGCGGCTGCCTGGGCGGGCATGCTGCGTCAAACGGGCCAGCACGTGCTCCAGCGTTATGGCATCAGCCGACTGGTCTGCCGGCTGCACCAAGGCATTCAGAAACCGCAATACCGCATGCTTGCCGTTCTGCGGCTTCAATTCGCGGCAGGCCGTATCGGAAAAGATCTGGCCGCCGATCCGGTCGCCGTGATGCTGCGCCGTCCAGGCCAGCAAACCGGCCAGCTTGGCCGCCATTACCGATTTAAAGACGCCGCGCGTCGCGAAATGCATGGCGGCCCGTTTATCGACGGAAATGAATATCGGCCGCTCGCGCTCCTCACGGAACAGCTTGGTGTGGGGCTTGCCGGTACGGGCCGTCACGCGCCAGTCGATGCTGCGGATGTCGTCGCCGGGCTGGTAAAGCCGCGCTTCGTCAAATTCCATGCCTCGCCCCTTAAAGCGCGAGACATAGCCGCCGCTCTGCGCCGAGCGTATCGAGGCATGTTGCAGGCTCAAGCCGGCCGCAGGCTTGGCAAGATCGATCAGGGTTTTGAGCGATACGGAAACCAGCTCGTCGGATGACTGTCGGGCATCGCCTGCCCGTTTACTGAACAACATCAAGGTACGGCAACTCTGGCAATAAGCTCTTTGATGAAATGATCGGTTGTGATGCCCTCGGCCTCGGCTTCGTATGACAATATCAGGCGGTGGCGCAGGACATCGAATGCCATGTCCTGAATATCTTCGGGGCTGACAAAATCGCGTTGCGCTAGCCAAGCCTTGGCCCTGGCGCAACGGTCCAGCGCGATGCTGGCTCGGGGACTCGCCCCGTATTGCAGCCAGCCGGCCAGGTCTCTGCCATAGGCGCCGGGATTGCGCGTCGCCAGCACGATTTGCAGCAGATAGTCTTCAAGGCTGTCGGCCATGTAGAGATCCAGCACTTCATTGCGGGCATCGAACAAGGTCTTTTGATCAATAGGCTCAAATTTGGCGCTGTCTTTTGCCGCCCCCTGCCGGGCTTCGTTTCGGGCCAGCTGCAGGATGCTTTTTTCATGTTCCGGTTTCGGATAATCGATTTTGACATGCAGTAAAAAACGGTCCAGCTGCGCTTCGGGCAGCGGATAAGTGCCTTCCTGCTCGATAGGGTTCTGCGTCGCCATCACCATAAACAGCTGCGGCAACGGATAGGTTGCCTGACCGACCGTTATCTGGCGCTCGGCCATGGCTTCCAGCAGAGCGGCCTGCACTTTGGCCGGCGAGCGGTTGATTTCATCGGCCAGAATCAGGTTATGGAATAAAGGCCCTTTTTGAAATTCGAAGCTGCCTAGTTGAGGGCGGTAAATTTCAGTGCCGGTCAAGTCAGCCGGCAACAGGTCCGGCGTGAACTGCACGCGATGAAAGTCGCCTTGGATGCCCTTGCTCAATATATTGATCGCTCTCGTTTTGGCTAGGCCCGGCGCACCCTCAACCAGAATATGGCCATCGGCCAGCAAGCCGATCAGCATTCTTTCAACAAGCACATCCTGACCGATAATTTCTTGATTAATATAGGTTTTCAGCCTTATTAACGACGATTGCGTGGTATTTCTATTGCTGTTTTGTTCTGACATAGTCCAATTGTATGTTTTAGATCCATAGCTTGGAGGGCATTAAGCCTCGCCCAAAAAATCAATAACCGAAACCGAAGGTTATCTTCTTATAAACAATCTGCTTGTGAAAAAGTTCCTTATTTTATACGGATATTTTGCCTGACAACATAGAGTAACTTCTGGGTACAGGGCAAGCGCATATAAATTGTCATAAAAATCAGAGATACTGAGCATTTTGGAGAGCAAACAGTGGCCTTGAGTTTACAGGAAGTTTTTTCAACGCTGGAAGACCCACGGGTCGAA
>NZ_JAZHOC010000025.1:0-36416 GCF_036553575.1 Methylobacter sp. Wu1
CAAATTTTTGGGGGGGCCCCCCCCCCCCCCCCCCCCCGACCATTACTGCACGTTTGATCTCTCGTTCCCGAACGTTCCAGACCGAACGGCTCTGGACGAAAAGGGGCCATGCGCCAAGGAAGTGATGGGTGATTATTACCCGGACGCCGCCTGGTGCGATAAATCGACATTCGTGCATGGCGGCTGGCAAGCCTGCCTGAAGGGGCGATAACAGCGACTCTCCCGGGAGGTGGAAAATGAAAAGAGTTGAAAGTCTCGTAATTAAATCGCTCGTCTTCCTGGCGACAGCCAATCTCGATTTCGTCATCGCACAGGCTCAGAACGCGCCGCAACCAGTGGCACAATTCGGTGAAAAAACGAATAACAGCACCCATAACTTTCCTAATGCACCTCAGGAATTTGTCGTGTGTACTGGATGGCACGCCCTTTGTTCTGCATCCTATGACTGCAAAATGAATGGCGACAAGGCTGACTGCGACTGCTTGAGGGTTAACGAACCCCATATTGTTGAAACAGCTTCAATCCAGGATACAGCGGTCAAACACCTGACGCAGGCCCAATGCACTACTAGACATCCGTGCGATGCAGATCAAGCTCCAGTTTGCAAGGCCATCAAGTACGGACAGTATGAAGTTGATAATGTCACGTATGATTGGGTGTCAACTTTTTCTTATCGTGGCTGGTGCAGTCTCTTGCAGGTTAAGCCAAAAGCCTGTGACCCGAGTGCAGCGGGCTACGCAGGGGATCTATATTGGGCCGTCTGCGACGGCGCTCCGTGCACGGAAAACCAGAATCCATCCAATCTAAATAAGCCCTTGAGCTGTCAATGCCGGGTAGAGAACGCACGGATCACACCGTTTCTGGGAACCAATGGCAGTTGCACCGGCGACAATGGCGGGATAATGTCAAGCTCTCCGCTATGGACATGGGATTTCCAAAACAACAGATACCGGATTCCTTTGCCTGGCATGGAATACGTACAGAGCGCATGTGCCCCGTTGGAATCCGATCCATTGCCGCCGCGATGATCGATGATCTAAGTTCTTGTATGCACAATAGCGGTTACTTGGCTGCTCAGCGATAGCTTTTCATGATTAGACATTTCGAAACGATGTGTCTAATGTTTTTATCGCTGTCTTTTCGAATGACAAAAATGTAGCGATTACCGGCCATTATCCATACTTTCTTGAGAGACAGGTAATGGCACAAATGAGCAAGTTAAGACAACCGCACACCGGCTCATTCAGGTGATATACCCGATCCTGATAATTCCCCCTGTTTTCTAGCTTTTACTGCAATCTAGTGGAATCATCCAAGACTGATCGGATTTGCTGTCCTTCGCATACTCAGCCGCCGGTATAAATTCATCCGTTTTAGACTTCGTAAATATCATGTTGGGAAAGATTGCCTCGAAAAATCTGCACTCAATTGACCAGCCGTAGGCTTACGCCAACAAGACTTTTTTGCCTAACAACTATTACAATTACCAAAATTTCGCCACGTCGTCTTTCATCAGGGATTTGATCATGAGCAAGCTATTTTTTCACTCGTTGTCGTTTTCGCCTCGCCGCTTTTGCAGGCCGTTACCCATTGCACTTCTTGCTTTGACAGGCGCCTGTAGTCCTGAGATTGACCGTAAGGTGCATATCGAAGGCGGTCTGGCAAATCTAAACGCCACAACATCCATCGCAAGCAGCGGGACTCCGTCGGTCGCCGCCTTTGCTTCGCTGCCGACGATTACCCACTTGCGACTTTCACCATCGGGAAAATATCTCGCTTTCCTGCAAAACACTGAAAGCCAAACCATACTGGTCACGCGAGCGACTTACAGTAATGGAAAAGGCGAAGACGTGCATGTTGTGCTGAAGTCCGACAACGACAAATTCAGAATTGCCGATTATTACTGGCTCAGCGATAAACAGTTGTTGGTTAGCGTTCGTTATCCCGATCGACGCTACGGTATTGATTCGATAGAAGGCCGTCTGTTGTCGGTCAGTCGTGACGGCAGCGAAACGCATGGCGAACTGTTCCGGCGTAACATGGATGCCTTCGAGATTGGCCAGGATCGCAACCTTAACCCGATTCCGCAGCTTCAGGATCAAATCGTTGCGCTGTTGCCTGACGATCCAAATCATGTTCTGCTTGCGCTGGATTTGATCAATCCTGGACAGCCTGACGTTTATAAGGTTGACGTATACAGTGGTGAACGCAGCCTGGTGCAACGGAACAAGCCTGGCATTAATAAATGGTTGGCTGACGCACGGGGCGAAGTGCGGCTGGGCATTGCGATGCTGAACACGCCTTACCGGGTGCTTATGCGACGGCGCGATAGCTCGGATTGGGAAACGCCGGCTGCGCTGGAAAAGCGGCGGCATAAAGGCGAAAACGTGTATCCGCTGGGGTTCGATGGGGATAGCAATATGCTGTATTTTGCCGCCGGCCATCAGGGCAAATCGGCGATTTTTCGCCTCGACACCGGCAAACCGGATGCCATGGAAGAATTGGTTGTCGCCGATCCCGATTATGACATCGAAGGTCCGTTGATCTATGGTGGTCATCAAAAACAGCCGGTAGGGGTATATTACGCCGCTGATGAGGTCCGCTCCATTTACTGGGATAAACAGACCAGAAAGAAACATGAGCGTATCAACCGCACCCTGCCAGGTCGTAGCAATATATTGACCAGCAGTGACCGCGACGACAAACTTCATATTATTATGTCGTCAAGCCCGACGCAGCCGCCTCAATATTATCTGCTGAATGACGAGACCAATCGGATGACGCCGTTGGCCGACGTCTATCCCAACCTCCATGCCGACCGGCTGTCCACGCCTCGTGCAATTCATTTCAAGGCGCGCGATGGTCTCGACATTCCCGGTTATCTGACTTTGCCCAAAGGGGGCGGTGAACGCAATTTGCCGACCGTTGTCTTTCCGCATGGCGGGCCCTGGGCACGCGATATCAACGATTTTGATTATTGGACGCAGTTTTTCGCCAGCCGAGGCTGGGCTGTGTTACAGATAAACTTTCGCGGCTCGGCCGGTTTCGGCGAGGAATTCAAACATGCCGGTTTTCAGCGTTGGGGCCTGGAAATGCAGAACGACATTAGTGACGGCGTAGCTTGGCTGCGAACACAAGGTATCGCTGACGCCAATAAAATCTGCATTGTCGGCGGCAGCTACGGCGGATATGCGGCACTGATGGGATTGGCCCAAACTCCTGACCTGTTTCGCTGCGGCGTCAGCTTTGCCGGTGTCACTGATCTTTTGGGCTTGCTCAACCATTTGGATAGTTATCTTGTTAACAAAACCGAAATAGACCGGCAGTTGGGTGGTTGGTGGTCTGATCATCAGAGGCTGAAAGCTACTTCGCCGATCACGTTGGCAAAAAACATTCGTGCGCCGCTGTTGATCGTGCATGGCGTTCAGGACCGCAGTGTGCCGGTCAGTCAGTCCCAAGGTATGGTGGCGGCATTAAAGGATGCCGGCTTCAACCATTTCAAATATCTGGAATTACCTCTGGCTGATCATCATCTGTCACGGGAAGAAGACCGCCTGCGCTTTTTCAGCGAAATGGAGCAGTTTTTAAAAACGTATCTTGACAGTAACAATGATTCGGACAGTTTTACCCAGCAATCGTCCTTTAATCACTGAGTTCGACGCATAGCAGGGCTATTTTTTCGCAATCTCTGCTCAGACCTAACTTACCGAAAAGGCGTAACAGCAAGTGTTGATTGAATTTTTTACGTTTTCAGAAAGCAATGGAAATCACCGTTTCCTGCGGTGTCTGTTTTTGACGTCGATCTTCAAGCTTCAAGAGATTCTGCGCTGTCGTTCATTAAAGTAAAGTTGTAAACACCTGAGCCTATGTGATTGTTTTTATTAGATACCAAGAGTTACAACTTTGCTTTAATGAACGGCCGCCCTTTTGATGCAAATTAGCGGGAAACATTTGCCAGCTTTGCCATAAAGATCGTCTACACTTTTCAGCTGGAAATGACTACTCTGCTGCTTTTATTTAATGAATTTATTCTCTTTAGCTAGAAAAACCACTGCCAACGGTTGGAAAAAACTAAAGGCTGTTTTGCAAGCTGAGCAATCTGTCATCGGACTAAACCATGAAAACTGAAGAAAGGAGAAGTCCATTGCATCGTTTAACAGGATTTCTTGGTGTGATTTTTCTATCAGGTTGCGCCACCTTGAGCCAGGAAGAATGCCGTCGTGGCGATTGGTTTGGATTGGGTATTCGTGATGGACTTGCCGGCGAAACCCGTAGCCGACTGTCAGATCATATAAAAGCCTGTTATGAATATGGCATTGCCATAAACAATCAGGCGTATTTTGCCGGGCGCGAACAAGGATTGCGCGATTACTGCCGAATTGATAATGCCTTCGACCTAGGATTAAGTGGGCACCAGTACCAGCATGTCTGCCCGCCATCCATAGATGGTTTATTTGGGCGCTATCATTCAGCTGCTTTTACCGTTTACGAACACCGCGCTGAACTGGACAGGCTTGATCGAGACATCGCCAGCAAAGAAAGCCGTCTACACGACAAAAAATTAAGCGATAAGGACCGCGAGCGGATTCGTTCCGATCTGTGGGATTTGGATCGCCGACACCATCATCTTCGCGATGATCTTTACTACCACGAACGGCAGCTTGATGATTTGCGCCGCGAAGCCCAGTTTTATCGTTGAAGGTGTCAACTATTTGCTGACTATAGCCTCACTAAGACATTCAGGAAACAGTTGCCGCTTCCTTAAAGTCTGCGACGTTGCGCAAGGTGGCCGGGTGTCATCACGCGCAATCATAATGCAGCAGAAAACACATAGACCGGTTCAATTTGAGATAACGGAACAAACCAGAGACTCGTTGAACGGGCAAATCCCGACCGTTTGCAGCCCAGTACCTGATTAGCAATCTATGACTACATTGATACGTCTAGCCGACATTCGCAAGTTATCGTTGTCAGTGGCACCGAGACTTGTTATGTTATGAGATAGTTACATGCATTTGACACAAATCCATAATCGAACTGCCCATATCAGTTCAGCGACGTTTTGCCTTTGGAGATGTCATAGCCGGATCGAAGTTATTTTGACGATACACGTTATTACCCACCAATCGATATGACAGATATCACTTTTACCCCCGCAGATTACCCCGAGATTCGCCGTCGAGGCGTTTTACTGAATGCCAAGATTTTAAAAAAGCTCAGTAAAGAAGATGCCAAAACCTGTGGCCGCCATCTTGGGATATGGCACCAAAAAGCGTTAGTGATAGACAACGAAGACGAAATAGATTTATTTGCCGATTATGCTACTTACGGCTATCGCCCCCATGGCTTCAATATGGCCGAGAAATTCTTGCGCTTATTCCATAAAGAGGCAGACGATTTTGAACTTGCATTGCTTCGGCGCATGCGTTTTGCCCACTATGCGATTTATCAAGTCGAAGAAACGAATGGCACGGATACCCTTAAGGCCGTGGATGTGTTCAGTAAGGTTCAGTACAAGCTCATAGATTACCAATTGGCTAAGACCGCTTATCAAGGTTTGATCTTGGCCGGTTATCTGATCGATTTTGGTGAATTCTCTATCCAAACGGGCGGAACGGTGTTGGTGACGCGGGAGATTCTTGAGTCTGCTGAAGTGGGACGTGTGATTGACAGTATTGATGATGATCAGCTTGGCGATTTTTTGAGTAATCCGGTCAATGGCGCTAAGCTCGCAAAAGCGGTTGTTTCTGCGGCTTTTAAGCTAGGGCAAGCTTCAAATTTCGGGCATAAGTCACTATGACAGACAAATGCGCTTCTTGATCAGCAGTTAGCGCGGTAGGATGCGGTGAGGTACGAACCGCATCGTTCGCGATCGATGCGCTGGCATTGAAAGAGAAAATATTGCAGATGAAGCGATAGGGAATTCCACCGGCTGTGCCTATGGAATTCCGGCTGTTTTCTAAAAAGGAATCCCGACGCCCAGTTCCAGAGCTTAGTGGCGCAGAGCAGCGTATAGCTAAAATTGAATCGCTTCAAGAGAAAATCCGAAATGCCTGGACAAATGCAAAGAATTCGCAAATCATCGAGTCGTTTGGTAGATTTGATTACAAAGAAATTCGATACTGAATATCGAAAGTTCTTCGTCACAGAAAATCAATTGAATTAGGGCGAGCAGGAAATATCAACATAACAAAAATCACAAACACCGCCAGGTCCCAACAAATGACATTTGTATAATTAGGGAATTGCTTTGCCTACAATATCGACGTTTTATGGAATCATTATTCGCATGTACTTTGCGCCTGGCGAACATCCGCCACCGCACTTTCATGTCTATTATGCTGAATATACGGGTACAGTCGATATATGTACTTGTGAGTTGATAGAAGGAAACTTACCAAGGAAGCAAATAAAACTTGTGTTGGCGTGGGCTGAGTTACATCAGGAAGAGCTTATGCATGATTGGAATTTGGTTATGAAAGGCGAGGAGCCTTTCAAAATCCAACCCTTACAATGAGAGGAGATGTTGTTATGCACCCATCAGTAAAAACTGTTATTCCACGAGATGATTACTTGCTTGATATAAGCTTTAGTAACGGCGAAAGCGGCGTATTGGATATGAAGCCCTACTTGGATTTTGGAGTTTTTAATAGAATTAAAGATTACCGCTCTTTTGAAAAAGTTGCAGTTGTCTTTGATACGATTGAATGGGAGTCTGGAGTCGATCTTGACCCTGAGTTTGTTTACGAAAAATGTAAGAAGGTATTGACCTAACCCAATGCTCCAACGCGATAAGGCGCAATTCATAGCGGGGTAGGATGCGGTGAGGTACGAACCGCATCGTTCGCGATCGATGCGCTTCACTGCGTTCAGCGTATCCTACGAGCTAGTTGCAATTAAATACGGATTTCCCAGGCTTCCTTCAACTAATGGCGGTTTTTGATCGATCAATTTGCCTTTATTCCAAGGTGCTTTTCGGGGTAAATGACTGGATTCTATTTTCATGAAATCATCTTATGGAATGTGTTGATGGAAACAGATCATCGCATAGCTGTGCTGATAGTATGATATTATCATACGCAAATACTCCACCCTATAGGCGAGGCTATATTATGTCCATGCAACGCAAGACCATTACCATCACAGAACAAATGGAAAACTGGGTTAAGGCGCAAGTCGATTCCGGAAAATATGGTAATGACAGCGAATACTTTCGGGATTTGATTCGTCGTGATCAAGAAAGACGAGAAGCCGAAACCCGACTCCAGTTGATGCTTGATGAGGCAGAATCGAGTGGTTTGAGTAATCGAAGCGCTCAGGAAATATGGAATGACATGGAAGCCCGGGTGATCTCAAAAAATGGCTGACTATCGTCTATCCAAGCACGCTGAGGAAGATCTTGGCGGTATTGCCGCTTATACCATACAAAACTTTGGCCTCAAGCAAGCCAGGCGTTACCGAGACGGATTATTCAAAACGTTTGAAATGATCTCAGATTTTCCTTTGATCGGAAGCGATCAAGGGAAAATCAAAAAGAATGTTCGGCGACATGTTTACGAATCCCATACAATTTACTATCGGGTTGATGGGGAAGGAATCATTATTCTGCGCATATTAGGTCCTGGCGAAGACCCTTTGCAGCATCTAATCTGAATTCAAAATATTAAGCACCGCAAACCAAAAGGTAGCAGTTAGTACATTTACTTTTATTGAAAAGGTCGTTAACCGATCCAAATCGGTTTTTATCACAATTGGTTGAGCGACTGGTTGTTTTCGGGTAGCAGGCGGTCGCTAAGATAAGAAGAAACCATATATCATCCGATACGAGAAGATATACCGTTAGCGTTTTGATGGTATACGCTGAATTTATTGCCCAGAATGAAGTAATCATGGATGATACATAGAAAACTATTTAATTATTTGTTACCCAATAATCTTGCCGCGAGCAATTTCATCAAGAATACACGTCAAAATAAGTGAGAATACCCCATGTACTACCATGTAATTGTTGAGTCTACTGACAAGAACAAGAAGGGCAATTATGAAAGTTGTTATGAACTGAACAATACCAACCTCGAAGAAATCAAGGAGCTTATTGTCAAGCCATATACAAGACATGAGCAGATTTATGTTAATGGCATATATATTGAATGGCAAAAAATTAGGCTTCTAAAAATAAAATCATCCGAAAGATTATTGGCGGAGTTACGTGATATTGCTCAACAGTCAGTTAGTCCAGGAGTTTTGCTTGTCTACAATGAAATAATGATTGTAAATAGCGACAAATATGTTAATGACATTACAAAAGATGTTCTTAGGTCTGTTGGCGAGATACTAAAGTCAAACACACCGAAAAGCTCTTCTGTGAAAATCGAAAAAAATAAGATATTTATCGTGCACGGCAGAGATGATCTTGCAAAAACTGAGGTGGCGTGCTTCATAGAAAAACTTGGATTTTCAGCTGTAATTCTTCATGAGCAAGCAAGCTCTGGAAATACAATCATTGAAAAGATCGAAGAGCATACAAACGTTGGATTTGCCATTGCTTTATATACCCCATGCGACATTGGAGGGCTTGCTGGCGAAGCTAATCAGAAACATCGGGCAAGACAAAACGTTATTTTCGAACATGGATACCTGATCGGAAAGCTTGGGCGAAACAGTGTTTGCGCACTTGTTAAAGGCGACATTGAGATTCCTAATGATATTAGTGGAGTTGTTTACATTCCACTTGACAGCCACTGTGCATGGCATCTTGCTGTTGCTAAAGAGCTTCGCAACGCAGGATACTCCATAGACATGAATAAACTTATCTAGGCTAACAAGTTGCTCAACCGAGCGTTCCTATAGTCGCGCCGATTAGCGGCACGTTAGACTTAAACGAGAATCGCCATGACCATCTCCAGCGACATTCAACTTCTTCTCGCATTCATAGCCCTCGCGCTAGCGATGTTAATCGTTATTGGGTATACGGGACTCAAGCTTGCGGAAGAAAATGGAACAGACGTTCGCGTCGTTTGGTACCTTTTTTCGCTGGCCTCAGTTGCAACATGCATAGCCACAGCCTGGGCTAGCAGCGTGGGAGCAATCGATAACCAAGGAGTGTTTCAAGGAGAACTCGGAGCGGCAGTAAACGCGTTCCTAACGTTCATGTTGGACCTTGATACCGACTTGAAGATATTTTCAGCAATACTGGTGATGGTCTTACTTCCACAGATCGCCAGTTACGTCCTGAGCGGACTTTTTGGCTGCGCATCCGCTCCAATTTTTGTTGGCGGAGCCATCCGCTTCTTTGTTTGGAGTATCGTCAAATCGTTCGTTGTCGCGGCAGGAATTGTTCTATCCATTGCGCTCTATGGGTATTTCAATCACTGGAACGGCTGGAATGCAAAAGGTACTGCATCAATGTCAAGTATGTCGGGCTTGCTTCTCATGCTGTCGTTCTCAATGCTCTACCTTTACCGTGATGTCCATGCTGCAGTAGATAAGCCTTCGACAAATTGGTTTCCCAAATTCCAACGAATGGTTGCCGACTTGCAGGGCTGGTTAACTCGTAAGGTGCCTTGATGAGGCACGTGTGGCTTAACCTCTCGTTGCCGGTTCCCTCCGCCCTTCGGATTCCTGCCACTCCTTAACTCAAACGTTAGATTTTACTTAAACTTAATAAGGAGAATTAAACTCGATAAGGCGCAATTCATAGGGCGCAATAGGCGCTAGCCGTAATGCGCCGGATGGCTATACACTGGCATCGAAAGAAGCAGATATTGCAGATGAAGCGATAAGGAATTCCACTGGTTGTACCGATGGAATTCCGGCTGTTTTCTAAAAAGGAATCCTGACGCCCAGTTCCAGAATATGATTGGAAATATTCGCTTGTCCCAGGCGCGTTTCATAGCGGAAAAACGCCGACCGGCCTTCAGGCAGGGTGGCGGCGATTGAAGCGCCGAGGTTGAAGTAATCCCGGTCCGGGCTGTCGGTCAGTGTCGTGAAATAACCCATGCCGGCCGGCGCGCTGACAAACTGGGACTGAATGGCGCGCGCACTGTCCTCAAATTGATGCACCCATTCGAAGCGGGCGCCCGGCGCGAGAATGCCCCAGGGCATGCTGATTGACTGGCTGAACTGGCTGCCTAGCGTCGATGTCACCGACGAAATGGACTGGTCCGCCACGTTCAGGGCAAAGCCGGCGCCGCCCTGTTCGGTGTACTGGTCTATCGTAGTCTCTATATATTCGCCGCGAAGATAAGGGCTGACAAAGAAGCTGCCTATGTAAATGTCCTTGCCAACTCCCACGCTGCCGCCGTACTGGTCGCCTTCCGGATTGCTGGCTGCGGTGGTGATCATGCCCGGATAGGCGATGCGCCGGTTCATTTCGTAACCATGGATGGCGTAGCTCGCAACCCAGTCGACGTAGAAATCCTGGGGCAGAAAGTAGCTGCCGTAGACGGAAAAGTCGCCTGACTGCGTGGTCATATCGCCGCCGTTGCTATTGAAATCCGTATTGGTGTGTCCATAACCGGCCGCCATACCCATGATCAAGGCGTCAGTGAACTGATAATCGACACCCAGCATGATACCCTTGGTTTCAAGGTCGAAGCCTTTTTCATTGCGGGTTTTGTTTTTATCGCCGATCTTGATCTGGCCTTTCAGGAAGAAGCCCAGCGGGCTGTCCCTTAACGGCTCATCCCCGGCGGCTCCTCCCAAGGCGTTGTTTAAGGCGTTCTGCGCCATTCTGCCTAACGCCACGTTTTCGCCATCGACATTCATGTTGAAGCCGAGCACGGACAGGCCGCCGTTATTTCGCCTGTTTCTTACCTCGATGATGCGGCCATGGATGATCTGCAGCTGCTGCGAGCCGAAATCGACGGCGGCCGATCCCTGGGCAGCGATTTGCTCAGGAACGATGGCATCGAGAACCTGCCTTTTTTCATCGTTACTCATCCCGGACAGGTACAGCTCATCGCAACGTTGCTTGAATTCGCCAGTCGCTGCCGCGCATGACTGGTCCAGCGCTTCGGCTACCGATCTTTGGTTGGGGGTAAGGTTGTCGATGTCGCTCAGTGACGGCGTGGTATTGGTTATCGTTATATCGACTGCGTCAATGCTGCTGAGCGTCGCGCCTACCGGATTGGAAAGGCGGATTGAAAACAATTCATTTTGCTCGGTCGTATCGCTGTCGGCTGTGGTTTCGATCGTGATTGTTTTCGGGCCGGCATCGCCGTCGCTCCAGATCAGCGTGCCTGACTTTTCGGTATAGTCGCTGCCGGCGAGAGCTGACCGGTTTACCGTGGTGTAATCAACGCGGACCTCGCCATTGGTGCCGCCGGTTCTTTCCACTGTTACCGTTACCGCATTGCCTTCCGTAACCGTCTCTTGCGCGATGCTGAATCCCGTCGCCGCTGGTGCCGTTTGGTCGGCTATCGTAACCGTCGAGCGGCTGGTGCCTAATGTCAGAGCGTTCGTAGGGTTGCTCAGATCGACGGTAAAGGTTTCATTCGGTTCTGTTAAGGCATCGGCATTGATCGGGATGTCGATGGATTTGGTGCCGGATTCGCCGTCGGCCCAGCTTAATGTGCCGGCTACGGCATCGAAATCCTGGCCGGCGATTGCGGTGCCGTTATTGGCGCTATAGTCAACCGTTACGCTGCCGCTGGCGCCGTTTGAGCGGGTGGCCGATACGGTGACATGGCCGGCACTCTCATTGACGCTGTAGGTTGCGCTGTCGAGATTGACGGTGCCGGCGCTGTCATCGTCGAGAATTGTCACGGTTGTGCTGCTGGTGCCCAGGCTGAGGCCGGTGCTGGGATTGCTCAGGGTCAAAGTCAGCGTTTCGTCTTGCTCCACAGCTGAATCAGGCCGTATTGGAATGACAATGGATTTGGTGCCGGATTCGCCGTTATCCCAGTTCAGCGTGCCGGATACGGCGTCAAAATCCTGGCCGGCAACCGCCGACCCGTTTGCCGTGGAAAAATTAACCGAAACAGGGGTGTCGGAGCCGTTTGCACGCGTAGCGGTGATGGTGATGCTGCCGCCGCTTTCGCTAATGCTGTAAGAGGCATTATCAAGACTCACAGTGCCGGAGTTGTCATTATCGGTGATGTTGACGGCGGCAGTGGCATTGCTGGAGATGACTTCCTCAACATTACAGCTTAGATTCTGGAGGCCCAGTTGAATGTCTTCGGAGCTTTCCGGCAGGGTATCATCGATAATATTGAGGTTTACAGTCGTTGAGTACGTTGTTTGCACTCCGGTAAAATTAAAGTTGGTCTGAACAGCAAATCCGTCGTTCAATGCAAAATCGGTATTTTCAATTGCCGACCCGCCTATAGGAACAACCCTGCCCGACAGACTGCATCCGCCGTAATCGTTCGCTTCCTGCGTGATGGTAATACCTATCTGCGCCGTGCCGGTTGCCTCATCAACAGTGTAGGAATTAGGGGTAAAGTCCAGTATCCAGGCATCAGCGGAAATCGGCGTTAGAGCCATCATGCTCAAGGCTGTCAATAATATCGGCTTGGAACCATATAACCGCGGCGGCTGAAAGACGGTATTTCGAAAAGGTGATTTTTCAGGGTGAACTGAAGGATGCCTGGGATGTGCCAAGGGTAATTGCATAATGATTTAGCTCCTCAAAGATGACGGGCGGATATGCCTGGCCGCCGGCAGCGTTAGTGTTTTTTATTTATCGCTGATGAATATAATATTAACAGAATCCTGAATGCTGAGCATGACTTATATAATCTTGGCAATTGAATAAACACTATCCATGAATTAACGATGATTACTGAATATCAGCCTGTGCAGGATCGTCGCCAGAATCTTTCCAAATTGCTTCAAGAAATAAAGATATGTTATTAAAAATTAGCGTTTTTTGGCTGTCATTATTTTCCCGGTTTTAAGGTCATGAGCAAAATAGTCTATGTCTGGGAACTCGGCGGAGGGTATGGCCATATCGGTGCTTTTCTTTCCGTAGCCAGACAATTTCAGCAGCGCGGGCACGAGGTTGTTTTTGTGCTCAAGAATCTTGAGCATGCCCATACGTTGCTCGGCAGGTACGGGTTCGCCTATCTCCAGGCGCCGATGCGCTGGCCCGGCAATGCCGCTATGCCGCCTGCGTTGAATTATGCCGGGATTCTGCGCAATGCAGGCTTTTATGAGGCGGCAGGGCTGTTGGCGAGAATGCAGGCCTGGAAAACGACGATAGCATGCTTGAAACCGGATCTGCTGCTGTTCGATCATGCGCCGACTGCGCTGCTGGCCGCTCGCGAACTGAAGATCCCGCGCGCCTTGTTCGGCACCGGTTTTTATTCGCCGCCAAGGTTCAGCCCAATGCCCGTTATGCGGCCCGGATTGCATGTGCCCGAGAAAGAACTATTGAACAGCGAGACACAGGTCGTGGCGACGATAAACTCGGTTGTGGATCGGCTGGGCGGCCAGCCTCTGGCTGTTCTGGCGGATTTGTTCGAGGCGGAGGAGGATTTTCTCTGCACGCTGCCGGAACTCGATCATTATCAGGGGCGCAAGCAAGGTGTCTATTGGGGACCTGCTTTCTCTTATTCGGAAGGGGATAGGCCCGTGTGGCCTTCCGTGGGCGATAAGCGTATCTTCGCTTACCTGACCAAGGACTATGCAGGCTTGGAGCCGTTGCTGCAGCAATTGCGATCTTCGTCCTGGTCGGTTTTCGCGCATATACCGGGCACGACTCCGGCATTCATTCAAAAATACAGCGGCGCCAATCTGCACATTTCAGCGCAACCGGTGGATATGCGGCAGGCGGCGACACAATGCGATTTGAGCATTTGCCACGCCGGAGCCGGCACTGCGGCGGCCATGCTGTTGTCCGGCAAACCCTTGCTGATGCTGCCGATACATTTGGAACAGTCATTAACGGCAAGAAATATCGCCATGCTCGGCGCCGGCGTATGCATACCGCCGGAAACGAAAAAGCCGAATTATCGTGCCGCGGCTATGGAGATTTTATCCAATGGCAAATACACCAAAACGGCAGAGAAATTTGCCGATAAATATGCCGCGTTTGCTCCCGAAGAACAGGCTGTCCGCATCGGCGATCGCTGCGAGGCGCTGATGCGTTGAAATCAAGGCTTACCCGTTAACGGCTAATGCTGACGCTGGTTTTGCCGAGATTGACGTTGAACGCTTCATTCTGACCCGGCTTCATTTCGACAAAGGCTTTCCATTGCGCCTGGTCGAGATCGCGAAAGGCTGCAAGCACGGCTATATAGCGAGCGCCCGCTTGCCGTTCGTGTTTGTTGCTGATTTTCTGTCCGGGTCTAACTTCCAATTCTTCGCGATATTTGATGTCCTTGCCGATCAGTGCCTGATCGTTCTCATATAAGGCAAAGAAGTCGCTGTTATTGAAAGCGGACATGCTTTCGAGTTGGTAGATGCGCACTACCAGCGGCGATGCCCTGCCTTCGATGTCCGGATTCAGATCGCTGCCGGCTGCAAGCTTAAGCTCAACCGTGAAGGGGACCGGCGCAGGAGTTGATGTTGCAGCAGAAGGCGGGACATCATCCTGGAATAAACTGCATCCGCTTAAAGCGAGCATACTGCAGATAATCAGGCCGGGCAGCGCATTGGCGCGCATGAAACTGTTGGTGCTAAACACGATTAAACCTCAAATCCATAATGAACAGTTCGGTTGAAGTCCGCCCCCGATTACAAAGTGGATGAACTTGCAATGCTTACGAACGGAAAAATAAAGGGTAAAACGCGTCCGATTCTAGCGATAAAGCGACAGGCCCGCAAGATTTTGCTGAGTGTTCTTGATGAGCGCAAGCTGTCTTTTCAATGGCCGGTGACGGGCAGCTTCAATCCGGTCGGTTCGAAAAATTAGAAATATTCATGATTCACGATGTATATTAATACTCAAAAAGGAGTTCTTTAATCATTTACGGTTAAAGATTTTATAAAATGGAAGCAATAATAAAGTAGGGTGGATATGTCGCTATTGCTAAAAATAATATCACTCAAGGGGCAACCCTTTAATGCCGGCACAGAAGCTGTTTTTGACAGGCATGGAGGAACAATCGGCCGTGCCGACGAAAATACCCTGGTCCTGCCTGATCCTGAAAAGTTTGTGTCCAGACGTCATGCTTCCATCTCGTTCGAGAACGGCCATTATCTGATCAGGGATTCCAGTTTGAGCGGCACCTACATCGACGATCAGGAGCCGCCGCTTAATGACGGTGCCCAGACATTGATCGACGGTATGCGCCTGAGGATAGGCGAATATGAGATCCTGGTTTCGATTACGCCGGAGCAGCAACCGGACGATTTCGCCTTGGGGCCTGATCTGTTCGCTTCGCCTTTTGAGGCTGTTCCTGCCGCCAAAGATCCTGTTTACGCACCGGGCCCTTTTGCAGCGGCGGACGACATCTTTAATAGTTCATCTCATGGCGATCCCCATCTGGATGCGTTTCTTCGCGATACCGGTGCCGCGCCTTTTCCGGCCCATGACGCATTGCTGAATCCCGATCATGACAAAGGCCAGCCGGGTTTCGAAGGGCTGATGCAGGCCAATATTTCCTCGATTCATGACAGCTTCATCCCGCCTGCGCCGGCCGGGGATCCGCAAAGCGGCAATGAAATTCCCGATGACTTTAATTTTGAGGAATTATTCAATACCGGGACAGATGCGCAGGCCGATGATCACAGCTGGTTTCAGGGTTTCGAACCGGAGGCTGTGCAAGATTTGCCGCCGGTAACGTCAGAAGCAGAACCGGCGCCCGAGCAGGCAAGCAGCAAATTGCTGGAGCCGGATACGCCTGTATCCATCGACCCGGTACCGGTTGCGGCGGATTTCAGCTTTCAGGGATTTGAACCGGCGGTTGAACAGGAATTGTTGCCGGAAACTGAACTGATGTCCGATGATGGCGCGGTCGGTAAAGAGCCGGAACTGGATATGCCGACGTTGAACGATGCGGTTCCGGTTGCCGTGGCTCCGATACCGGAAGCGCCGGCCGCTCCTGTACAGGCTCAGGCGGTTAACCAAACCGTGGCTTCGAATGCGCTGTTTAAGGCATTTTTACAGGGCGCCGGGCTCGAAGACAAGGCGCTGCAAGCGCAAGCCGCGCCGGAAACCATGCACAGGATCGGCTTGATGTTCAGAAAGCTGGTCGAAGGCACCGTGGCGGTATTGAGAAGCCGTGCAGAGTTTAAGAGCCAGTTCCGCGTCAGTATGACGACCATTAAAACAACGAATAACAATCCGCTAAAATTTGCCGTGACGACCGAGGATGCGCTGACGCATCTGGTCAAAAACGGGCAGGGCGGCTTCAAGGAGTCGGTCGAGGCGATCGATGAAGGCTTCAACGATATCATGAGTCATCAGATGGCGATGCAGGCCGGCATTCAGGCATCGCTGGCGCAAATTTTAAGGCAGTTCGATCCGAAGCTGATTGAAAAACAGTATGAGGAAGGGCTGGTTCTGCAGAAAAAATCAAAATGCTGGGATAAATACAGCGCTCTCTATCCGCGCGTGGTTGAGCAGGCGATGGAGGACTTTTTCGGAGATGCCTTTGCCGAAGCCTATGAAAAACAAATGAAGCAGTTAAGCAATCTACGGACAGACAAATAAAATAACAATATTCCAAACTCAGGCTTTTTGGGTATGATATTTGCGGTTCAGTGCGGGGGGCACGATAAATAATGTCAGAAAACAACAGGGTAATCTGGTCGCAGGGGATGTTCCTGCGTCCGCAACATTTTCAGCAGCATGACCGCTACATCGAAGCTTTGGTGCGGGGGCGGTGCGGTACAGGCCGGGTTTATGACTGGGGCGTGGCAAGGCTGAAGATTGACCAGCGGCAATTGGCGATGGGCAAGTTTGCACTGGCTGAATGCAGCGGTATTTTTCCTGACGGCACGCCTTTTAACCTGCCCGCCGATGATGAACTGCCGCAGCCTATCGATATTCCGGCCGACGTGCAAAACAGCATTGTCTATCTCTCCCTGCCGGCGCGCCTTGAAGGCTCCATTGAAGTCGATAGCGCCGAAAAGCCCAGTAATATGGCGCGCTATCACGCCGTTGAAGCGGATGTCAGGGATCACAATACCAACAGCAACGAAGTCTCGGCGTTGATGATAGGCCGGCTGCATACCAGCCTGATGCTGGAAAGACAGGAGCGCGCCGGGCACATCTGCATCGGTGTGGCTCGGGTCATCGAATCCCGCGCCGACAAAAATGTGATTCTTGACGAAGAGTTTATCCCTCCCAGCCTCGACTGCCTTGCAAATCCCAAAATCAGCGGGTTTATCAAGGAAATTTGCGGTTTATTGCACACCCGGGGCGAAGCATTAGCCGGACGGGCATCGGAAGCGGGGCGCGGAGGCGTTTCGGAAATATCCGATTTTTTACTGCTGCAGGTCGTCAACCGGCTGGAGCCGCTTTTCGAGCACTTGCAGAACCTGCCCGGCATGCATCCGGAGGATTTCTACCGTATCGCGCTGCAGGTGGCCGGCGAACTGTCGACTTTCTCAAAAAACCAGAAGCGCCCGGTCAGTTTTCCCGTCTACAAACACGACAATCTGCAGCTGACTTTCAGTTACGTAATCGATGAAATCCGCGACTGCCTGAGCCTGGTGCTGGAGCAGAACGCCATACCGATTCCGCTGACGCCGCCCAAATACGGTACGCGTGCGGCCAAGATCCCCGATTACAATTTGCTGAAAGACGCCTTCTTCGTGTTGGCTGTGAATGCGCAGGTGCCGGTTGACATGCTGCGCAGCCAGTTCCCGACCCAGGTCAAAATCGGTCCGGTAGAACAGATTCAGCAACTGGTCAGGTCGGCGCTGCCTGGCATCGCGGTGCATCCGCTGCCGGTTGCGCCCAGACAGATTCCCTATCATGCGGGTTTCTCGTATTTCGAGCTGAGCAAGCAGGGCGATTTTTGGCAGCAAATGCACAAGTCCGGCGGCTTCGCCATTCATATCGCGGGCGAATTTCCGGGTCTTGAACTAGAATTTTGGGCAATTAAAAACGGGTAACACAGCGTGAATCAAGGCGATCCTTTCGGCAATTATCTGGATGACGACAAAACTGTTTTGAAGCCCTCGCCGGGTCTGCGAAAAAAACCGTCTTCGGAACCCTTGCAACAGCCTGCGGCGCCGGTTTTTGCGCCAGCCGCCGAAGTTTTACCGCAGCAGATCAATCTGCAGTCCGGCGATAATCCGCTGGTCGGCAGCGCCATGGCGCTATTGTCGCTGGTGGTGCAGCTGCGCAACTCCGTATCGCATGCCGACGTGCCAGGGCTCAGGAACAAGCTGATCAGCGAGGTCAAAACCTTCGAGGCCAAGTCCTTGCAGGCAGGCTGCCCGCCCGAGCATGTGCAGGCTGCGCGTTACGCGCTGTGCTCGTTGCTCGATGAAGCGATACTCAACACGCCATGGGGCTGCAATAGTATCTGGACCACGCAAAACCTGCTGGTTACCTTCCACAAGGAAGCCTGGGGCGGCGAGAAGTTTTTCCAGATCCTGCAGAACCTGGTTGCGCAGCCGGGAACCTATCTGTATCTGCTGGAGCTCTTCTATTTCTGCTTGAGCTTGGGTTTTGAAGGCAAGTACCGTGTCCAGGAACACGGCCTGACGCGGCTCGAAGAGGTGCGCGAAAATCTGTATCTGGTCATTCGCCGGCAAAGAGGCGACTTCGACAAGGAGCTGTCGCCGCACTGGCGCGGCATTACCGACAAGCGTAATGCGCTGGCCAAATATGTGCCTTTATGGGTTGTGGCGTCGGTGGCCGGTTTCGCGCTGATGCTGGTGTTTTTGGGCTTTCTGTACGCCGTGAATCAGGCATCCAATCCGTTGCTGAGCCAGTTGTACAAAATCAAGGATGATCTCGATATTAAACCCACCTTGGCCGTTAACAAACCCGCGCCTGCAGCGCCGGTCAGAAACATCCTCGACGATCTCAGAGCGTTTCTGGCGCCTGAAATCCAGCAGCATAAAGTCACTGTGGATCAGGTTAACGGCAAGACCGTGATCAGAATCATGGCCAAGAGCTTTTTCGCTTCCGGCAGCGACCAGATCCAGGCCGAATATTATCCGTTGCTGGAAAAAATAGCCCAGGCGCTGACGACCATCACCGATCCCATCAGCGTGGTCGGACATACCGACAATGTACCTATTTTCACGGCGCGCTTTCCTTCCAACTGGGATTTATCCAGTGCAAGGGCAAAAACAGTGGCGGCGTTTTTAAGCGGCCACGGCCAGTTCAGCCACCCCATTGCATCGGAAGGACGCGCGGATACGCAAAGCCTGGTGCCTAACGATAGTCCCGAACACCGGGCCATGAATCGGCGTATAGAAATCAATTTTTAAGAATTTTAAGGTTAATCGTGAAAAAAATTATCGATTTCTTCAAGAGAAAATGGGTGATACAGCTCATTGGTATCATCGCGCTGAGCCTGGTGTTATGGTTTTTCGGTCCGCTGATTGCAATTGGCGGTAATGTACCGCTCGAAACCGAGGTTTCACGCCTGATCGCCATACTGATCCTTGTCGTGCTGTGGGGCGCCAATAACCTGTTCACTCAGGTCAGAGCCAGCCGCGCCAATGCGCAGATGGTCAACGGACTGGTGGACAGCAAGATAGCCGCTCCGTTACAGGTCAATCATGAGTCGGACGAAGAGATCGGCATGCTCGGGCAAAACTTCGATGCGGCCCTGCAAACATTGAAACAGATGAAAAGCAAGTCGTCGCACGGCAAACAATATCTGTACGAGCTGCCCTGGTACATTATCATAGGACCGCCGGGTTCCGGCAAAACGACGGCTTTGATCAACTCCGGCCTGGAATTTCCATTGTCTGACCGTTTCGGCAAAAGCGCCATCCAAGGCGTCGGCGGCACGCGCAATTGCGACTGGTGGTTCACCGATCAGGCGGTGCTGCTCGATACGGCGGGTCGCTATACGACCCAGGACAGCCATGAAGCCGTCGATAAGGCGGCCTGGTTCGGGTTTCTGGACCTGTTGAAAAAACACCGGCCGCGCCGGCCCGTCAACGGCGTTCTGGTTGCCATGAGCCTGTCCGATCTGCTTCGGCAGACGGAAGAAGAGCGCACGCTGCACGCGCTCGCCATACGGCAGCGGATTCAGGAATTGAATGAGCAACTCGGCATCCGCATCCCGATCTATATGTTGTTCACCAAAACGGATCTGATTGCAGGTTTTACGGACTTTTTCGCCGATTTCGGCCAGGATGAGCGCGCCCAGATATGGGGCGTAACGTTTCCCGAAGAAAATGAAGAACATCCGGCCGATGTCATAGCCCGAGTCGGGCAGGACTTTGAGGATTTGCTGGTGCGCCTGAATAGCCGCATGCAGAAACGTCTGCAGGAGGAGAGAGATCTTCAGCGCCGCAATCTGATTTTCGGCTTCCCGCAACGCATGTCGTTACTGAGAGACCCCATGCTCAGTTTCCTGCAGCAGTGCTTCGGCATCAACCGCTACCAGGCGCCCTCGCTGCTGCGCGGCGTTTATTTCACCAGCGGCACGCAGGAAGGCACGCCGATCGATCGGTTAATGGGCATACTGGCGACTACATTCAAGCTCGACCGCTTTTCGGCGCCGGTGTTCAGCGGCAAAGGCAAAAGCTATTTTCTGACGCGCCTTCTTAAAGAAGTCATTTTCGGCGAGGCCGAAATCGCCGGTTTGAACCAGCGCGTGGAGCAGCGCCGTTCGCTGATGCAAAAATTGTCTTACGGGGCGGCCATTGCGCTGACTATCGGCATGGCGGCTTTATGGTCGACCAGTTTTACACGCAATAAACTGGCTATTGCCGACGTACAGGCGAAAAACGACCTCTACGAAAAAACGCTTGCCGACACGCCTGAATGGAAAAGCGATTTCGCCGCCTTATTGAAACAAATGGATGCGCTTTATGCCGTGCGCGCCGTTTATGCCGACGACGCGCCGTGGTCCATGCAGTTCGGGCTTTACCAGGGCGACAAGCTCAGGCCGCTGGTCGACAGCGCTTATGGCAAGCAACTGTCGAACCGTTTCCTGCCGCTCATCAAGGCCAGACTGGAACAGCGCCTGGTCAGCGAGGAAGCCAAAAATCCGGAGATTTTGTATGAATTGCTGCGTGTTTATTTGATGCTCGGCAATCCGGACAAAATGGACGCCAGGATTTTCCGGCCCTGGATCGCACTGGACTGGGAAAACAATTACCCTCAGACTGTGCAGCAAGGCTTGCTGGTGCATCTGGACAATTTGCTGAACTTGCCGATGGAGGCCCAGCCTCTGGATGGTCAGTTGGTTGCAGGCACCCGGCAGATATTGACGCAAATACCGGTCGCGCAGCAGGTCTACATGCGCATCAAGCGTGAGGCATTGCAGCGGCATGATTATGACTTCAAGCTGATCGATGCCCTGGGTTTAAGCGGAAACCGCGTTTTTTCGACCGCCAGCGGCACACTGGAAGAGCAGTTGATTCCCGGCTTTTTTACCTATGACGGTTTCTATCAGATTTTTCTGAAAGAAAGCAAGGATCTGGCCAAGCAGGCGGTTGAGCAGCAGTGGGTGCTCGGCGAGGACAATATGGCCGGGGTACAGGATTCTGCGGAACTGGAAGCCAAGCTGCGCAATTATTATTTCATCGACTTCATCAAGCGCTGGGACGATTTGCTGAATAATTTGAACATCAGGGCGACGGCCAATATACAGCAATCCATAGAAGTGCTGGAGATAGTCTCCGGCGGCGATTCGCCTTTGCGTAAACTGCTGCAGGCGCTGGATCAACAGACATCGCTGACGCGCGCCCCGGCCGATGCCGGTGCCCTGGATAAGCTGAAACAGGGTGCCGAAGCCGCAACAGGCGGCGATGCGCGCATGCAAAAGCTGCTGAATGCCGCCAAAGTGGCCGGAGTGACTGGCGAATCCTCGGCCGGTTCAGGTCAGGAAGTCGAGCGCCATTTTGAAAGGCTGACCGCCCAGATCAGGAATATCGGCGGCGCCGTGGCTATCGATCAGGTGATTGCCGACCTGGGGCAGCTTTACGGCTACATGGCCGACCTAGGCAGCACATCCGATGCTTCCGCCGCTGTCAACCTGGCCTTGCAGCGCAGTTCCGGAGGCGGCAATGACATCATCGCGCAGATTAATCTGCATTCGGCACGACTGCCAAACCCTTTGCAAGGCTGGGTCAGGACCTTGGCTTCGGGAAACTGGGGCATTATTCTGGGCGGCGCCAAGGCCCAGCTGAACCGCAGTCTGCAAAGTGAAGTGGCCACGGTCTGCAAAAGCGCGCTGGAAGGGCGCTATCCGTTGTCAAAAGCCAGCCGCACCGATATTACGCTGCAGGATTTCGGCAAGTTCTTTGCGCCCAACGGCGTTCTCGACCAGTTTTTCAATACCCATCTGAAACCGTTTGTCGACACCAGCGGCATGCAATGGAGGCTGATTGCCCAGGACAACAAGTCGATCGGCATATCGTCGGGCGTTCTGAGCCAGTTCCAGAATGCGGCAAAAATACGCGACGTATTTTTCCAGAGCGGCGGACAGTTGCCGGCTATCACGTTTGAGCTCAAGCCGCTGCAGCTCGATTCGAATGCATCGCGCTTCTGGATCGATATGGGCGGCCAGCAGACCGATTATCGCCACGGTCCGGCGCGGGCGACGCAGTTCCAATGGCCGGGTACGGGCGGAGGCTTGGTCCGGTACGGTTTCGAAAAGCCGGACGGCAAGCTGGTCAGTCGCTCGGAAGAGGGCGCATGGGCGCTGTTCAGGGTACTTGATAAGGCTGATATACAGAAATCGACGCAGGACAGTTATATCGTGACCTTCGCTATTGAAGGACTGACGGCAAAATACGAGTTGAGAGCCAACAGCGTATTCAATCCGTTTGCCTTCGATGCCTTAAAGAGCTTTCGCTGCATCGCCGGAATATGACCGTGGAAAACCTGTCCATTCCTGGATTTTATGGAAAATTACCGGTCCTGGGCGATTTTGTTTCGCGCCGGCTTTCGCGCGAGTTTATCAATCCTTGGGATAAATGGCTGCAGAGCGCCATGGCGGCGAGCCAGCAGCAGCTTGTCGAGAACTGGCTGAAGGCTTACTTATCGAGCCCGGTCTGGCGTTTTGCATTAAGTCCGGGGCTGTGCGGCAATTCCGGTTGGCTCGGTGTGCTGATGCCCAGCGTTGACCGGGTCGGGCGTTATTTTCCGTTGACGCTGGCGTTGCCTGTATCAGCAGACATCAATTTGCCCGATGTGTTCATAGCCAATAACGCCTGGTTTGCGGAAGTCGAATCGATTGCGCTGACGGCGCTGGAAGATAATCTCGACCTGAACGGTTTCGATAATCTGCTGGCCAGTATCCCTGCTTTAGTAAGGCCTGAAGCCCGATTCGCCGATCGAACCCTGCATAGGGATGCCGGTGCCGCCAAAAACGCCATCTGTATAAGCATTGATCATGCGGGGCCGGCCGAGGAAGCGTTAGCGGATTTGCACACTAATTTGTTCGATGTATTTACATCCGGCTACAGCTTATGGGCTACGCTCGGCTCCGATCATATCAAGCCTTTTTTGCTGGGCTGTGAAGGCTTGCCGCCGGTGAGTGCGTTTGTCAGCCTGCTCTCCGGCCATATGTCAGACCGAGGCTGGCAGCTTGATAAAACCACTTTGTCAAATGCTGCTGAAAGCATTGATCCGGATAAGACGCAGCCGCGCAGGTGTATTAATAATCAGCCGGACAGCAGTGGATCTGAGACCTGGCAGGATGAACAGAATCTAAAGTGGCGATCTTTTGCCAGAACCGATGTGGGCATGCGCCGGAAATGCAATGAGGATGCGATACTGGACCGGCCTCGGGCGGGTATATGGGCTGTTGCGGACGGCATGGGCGGGCATCAGGCCGGCGATGTGGCGAGCCAGATGATTGTTGAAGCCCTGGGCAAGCTGGAATTCTCAGGCGACCTGGATTCAGCCATAAAAAAAACCGGCGCCTGCCTGAAACAGGTCAATGATGATCTGCGCGACCTGGCGGAAAGCCGGTTCGGCAACCAAATCGTGGGCAGCACGGTTGTGGTGCTGCTGGCGGGCGATAAGCAATTTGCTTATCTGTGGGCTGGCGATAGCCGTCTCTATCGGTTAAGGAACAAGCAGTTGCAACAATTGACCGTAGATCATTGCGAAGACCAGGAATATCCGGAAAGCAGCCTGATGCCGGCCGATAGGCCTCTGAAACAGACCAATGTCATCACCCGCGCTATTGGCGCTGATGATGATTTACAGTTGGATTCCGGAACTGCTGATGTACAGTCGGGCGATATTTATCTGCTTTGCAGCGATGGGCTGGATAAAGAGGTGAGCTTTCAGGAGATTGAGGCGATTTTGAATGCCCATAATCGTGAAGCTAGCGTACAGGCTTTGATTGACTTGACGCTGCAGCGAGGAGCTCGCGACAACGTTTCGGTCGTGGCCGTCGAAATTTCATAGATTAAAGCACGTCTGAGTTTTAGAGTTCTTGATGATGTGATAGAGTTTGCAGTTATAATAAAAAATAAGGGGGCAAATTGGCTGTCGATATTGAAAGCTATTTAGAAGCGATAGATTCGGAAAATGTCTGTGGAGAGGATCTGCAATACGATGCCGAATTCATTGCTCTGGAACAGGCGATAAAAGGCAAGCCTGAACAACAGGTCGGCGATACCATTCAAGCAGCGGAACCGCCCAACTGGCGCGAAGTAAAAAAGAGCGCGGAACAGCTATTATCCCGTACCCGAGACCTGCGGGTACTGGTCAGCTTTCTCCGGGCGCTGATCGCAACGGAAGGATTTGCCGGCTTTAATGACGGCATGGCTTTGATCAAGGCACTGGTTGAACAGCGCTGGGACAGTATTTATCCTCAACTTGATCCGGATGATGACAACGACCCTACTGAACGGGTCAATATTCTGATGTCCTTGTGCGACCACGAGACTATTTTGCGCCCGCTCCAACAAACGCCCCTGGTCGAATCGAGAGGTCTCGGCCGATTCAGCCTACGCGATGTGTTTGTCGCTACCGGAAAAATTACCGTTTCCGACAATGAAAGCGGCATAGCGTCATCGACAATTGACGCCGCCGTTCTGGACAGCGATCTGGAAAGCCTCAAGCAGATATTGGCTGCGGTCAGTTCCGGCCTCGATAACCTGAATGCATTGGAGCGTTTTGTTACTGAGCAGGTTGGAGTCAATGACGCGCCCAGTTTTGGCGACTTAAGAAATCTGTTAAAGGAAAGCAAGGCGCTTCTGACTGACTGGCTTGAAATAAAAGGCGGTGGCGAAGTTGCTGTTGCGGATGAGGCAGAAAGCGAGATTGTCGCTGACAACGTTAAAACCGCGGCTGCCGCAGAAAAAAAATCGGCGCCCGGCACCATCAACAATACGCAGGATGTGCTTAAGGCATTGAATCTGGTCTGCGAATATTACAAAAAAAATGAACCGTCGAGTCCAGTGCCTATTTTTATTGAGCGCGGCATGAGGCTGGTCGGAAAAAGCTTTATGGACGCGCTTAAGGATATCGCGCCTGATGGTTTGGATCAGGCCAAGGTCATCATGGGAACTCGTGGTGAAGATGAGTAAAGACATCACGCTGGTTTGGAAATTTAATACGTTGAATAAGGGGCATTAAATGGCAGAAAGTAGTCAAAAATTTATCGCACGCAATCGTGCGCCAAGAGTTCAGATCGAATACGACGTTGAATTATACGGAGCGGAAAAAAAAGTCCAGTTGCCGTTCGTGATGGGCGTTTTAGCCGACTTGTCAGGAAAACCCGCCGAACCTCTGGCGCCGGTTGCCGAGCGCAAGCTGCTGGAAATTGACGTTGACAACTTCGATGAGCGTCTGAAATCCATGAAGCCGCGAGTGGCTTTTACCGTGCCGAACACCATTACCGGCGATGGCAATCTGAACGTTGATATCACCTTCCAGAGCATGGATGACTTTTCTCCGGCTGCTGTTGCCAGAAAAGTGGAAGGACTCAATAAACTGCTGGAAGCCAGAACGCAATTGGCCAATCTGGTGACCTATATGGACGGCAAGGGCGGCGCGGAAGAGCTGATTGCCAAGGCCATCAATGATCCTGCCTTGCTGCAGTCGCTGATCGCGGCGCCTAAGCCGGCTGCAGACGCAACGCCAGAAACCCCGGAAGCAGGAGAATAAGCCATGGTTGAAGTAGCAAATGCGCCAGAAGCCCAAGCAGGGGCTCAGGCACAGGAATTCAGCGATTTTTCATCATTGCTGAACAAAGAGTTCAAGCCCAAGTCGGACCGTGCCAAGGCAGAAGTTGAAAACGCGGTTCAGACATTGGCCGAATACGTTTTGAAGGATGCCTCCATCATATCGGAAGATGCGATCAATTCAATTGAGGCTATCATTGCTCAGATCGACAAAAAGCTGACCGAACAGGTTAATCTGATTCTTCACCATGAAGATTTCCAGAAGCTGGAAGGATCATGGCGAGGCCTGCATTATATGGTCAACAATACGGAAACCGACGAGCAACTGAAGATCAGAGTTATGAACATCTCGAAGAAAGAGTTGGGCAAGACGCTGAAGAAATTCAAAGGCACGGCCTGGGATCAAAGCCCGCTGTTCAAGAAACTGTACGAAGAGGAATACGGCCAGTTCGGCGGCGAACCGTTCGGCTGCCTGATGGGAGATTATTACTTCGATCATTCACCGCAGGACGTTGAACTGCTGGGCCAGATAGCGCAAATTTCAGCGGCATCGCATGCGCCGTTCATTGCCGGCGTTTCGCCTTCGACATTACAGATGGATTCATGGGCCGAACTGGCGAATCCCCGCGATCTGACGAAAATATTCTCAACGCCGGATTATGCCGCATGGCGCTCATTGCGCGAATCGGATGATTCCAAGTACATCGGTCTGGCTATGCCGCGCTTCCTGTCTCGTCTGCCGTACGGCTCCAAAACCGATCCGGTGGACGAATTCGATTTCGAAGAAGATACCGAAGCGGCCAACAGCGGCAACTACACATGGTCCAATGCCGCCTATGCCATGGCGACCAACATCAACCGCTCGTTCAAACTGTACGGCTGGTGCTCCAGAATTCGCGGCATTGAATCAGGCGGTGCCGTCGAAGGCCTGCCGGTGCATTCGTTTCCGACCGATGACGGCGGCGTGGATATGAAATGCCCGACCGAGATCGCCATCAGTGACCGCCGCGAAGCGGAGCTGGCCAAATCGGGTTTTATGCCGCTGGTGCATAAAAAGAATTCCGATTTTGCAGCATTTATCGGCGCGCAATCATTGAATAAGCCGGCCGAGTATGATGATCCGGATGCAACGGCAAACGCCAACCTTGCGGCCAGATTGCCTTATCTGTTTGCGACCTGCCGCTTTGCCCATTATCTGAAATGTATCGTGCGCGACAAAATCGGCTCATTCAAGGAGCGCTCGGACATGGAGCGCTGGCTGAATAATTGGATTCTGAATTATGTGGATGGCGATCCGGCAAACTCCAGCGAAACGACTAAAGCGAAAAAGCCGCTGGCTGCCGCCGAAGTTGTTGTTGAGGAGATAGAAGGCAACCCCGGGTATTACTCGTCCAAATTCTTTCTTCGCCCGCACTATCAGCTGGAAGGCTTGACAGTGTCGTTGCGATTGGTTTCCAAACTGCCCTCCGCCAAAGGCGGTTGATGTTTGGTGCTTACGAGTCATGGAGCCTAGCACTTATTAAGGACGACGCTTCTGGCTTTTTTTTGATGTCTTAAAATAAAAGGAGAGACAAATGGCTGTTGATATGTTTATTAAAATCGGCGATGTAAAAGGTGAATCGCGCGATAAAACGCACAAGGATGAGATTGACGTTTTGGCATGGAGCTGGGGGATGTCGCAATCAGGCACCACGCATACAGGCGGCGGCGGCGGCGCTGGCAAAGTCAGCGTGCAGGATATATCGTTAACCAAATATGTCGATAAATCTTCCGCGCCTTTGATCATGGCTTGCTGCAATGGCAAGCATTATCCCGAGGCCACACTGGTCGTGCGCAAAGCCGGCGAAACGCCTCTGGAATATATCGTGATCAAGATGAAGGAAGTCATCGTGACCTCTGTCAGCACGGGCGGCAGCGGCGGTGAAGACAGACTGACGGAAAATGTCAGCCTGAACTTCGCTGAATTCGAATACGCCTATCAGCCTCAAAAAGCCGACGGTTCAAAAGACGGCGGCGCGATTGAGACTAAATGGAATATCGCTGAGAACGTAAAAATCTAAAGTCGGGAGCGCGAAGAAGGCATATCCTTCTTCGCGTTTTTTAAGGCTAACAAATTCAAAGCGTTTTTATCAGCAGCAGGAAAGTTTATGAACCTTGCAGAGCAGCATTTACAGGAAGGCCGGCTTCAGGAAGCGCTGGTTGAATTACAAAATCAGGTTCGTAAAGACCCTGCCAATCCTAAACTCAGAACATTTCTATTTCAGCTTTTGTCGATTCTCGGCGAATGGGATCGCGCACTGACGCAACTGAATGTGGCGGGTGAGCTCGATGCGGCGAATCTGCCTATGGTGCAGACCTATAGGGAAGCTATTCGATGCGAAGTTTTGCGCAAGGATATCTTCTCAGGCCATAAAACGCCTGTGGTTTTTGGTGAGCCGGCACAGTGGATCGCGCTGCTTCAGGAAGCGCTTAAACTGAACGCCGACAATCGGTTCGCGGAAGCGAGAAATCTGCGCGATCAGGCTTTTGACCAGGCGCCCGCAACGCCGGGATCAGTCAACGGCAATGCCTTTAACTGGATAGCCGATGCCGACACCCGCCTGGGACCCATGCTGGAGGCGATAGTCAATGGTCATTATTACTGGGTTCCATTCCATCAGATTCGCGAGATTCATATTGAGGAACCGGCCGATCTGCGCGATTTTGCCTGGATGCCGGCGCATTTCATCTGGGCGAACGGCGGCGAAGCCTTCGGCTTGATTCCAACACGTTATCCCGGTTCCGAAACCGCCAATGATCCGGCAATACGTCTGGCCCGCAAGACAGAATGGCAGGAACAGGCTGAAGAATCATTCATCGGCTTGGGCCAACGCTTATTGAGTACGGACGAAAGCGACTATGCGCTAATGGATGTCCGTGAAATTAAATTTAATATTGACTGATCGCCAACCTATTTTTGTTCGAACGCAACCTTGAACGCTTCTTGCCCGCTTTTTTATCCCGCATGGGGTGCCTGTAGAGAATAAAAACCATGGCCGAGTTAACCCAGAAAGAACGTTTACAGCCTTCGCTATTGGATCGGCTGACCGATGACGCGCCCGATAAGACTCAGGAATCGCGCGAACAGCGCGTTTTGTCGCTGAGCCGGTTGCGGCAGGGCGTATTGAGGGATATGGGCTGGCTGTTGAATACAGGCCGTCTGGCTGCGGTCGAGAATCTCGATGACTATCCTTTAGTCGCCGCTTCGGTAATCAACTACGGCATTCCCGATCTGGCCGGCACAACGTTATCGGGTGCCGATGTGCAGGAAATAGAGCGTTGCGTCCGGCAGGCCATCTGGGATTTTGAGCCTCGAATCCTGCGCGATTCGGTCAAGGTCACGGTGACCGCTTCGGATGACCGGATGAATCACAATGCCATGACCTTCGACATAGAAGGCGATCTTTGGGCGCAACCGTTACCGTTGCGCCTCTACCTTAGAACAGAACTCGATCTTGAGACCGGCAACATGGAAATCATGGATAGGGGAGGCTAGCTATGGACCCTCGCTTACTGAAATACTATAACCGCGAGTTGCAGCATATCCGCGAAATGGGCGGCGAATTCGCGCGCGAATTTCCCAAGATTGCCGGCAGACTGGGGCTGGACGAATTCGAATGCGCAGACCCTTACGTGGAGCGTCTTCTGGAAGGCTTCGCATTCATGGCGGCGCGTGTCCAGCTCAAGGTCGATGCGGAGTTTCCGCGCTTTACCCAGCATCTGCTGGAAATGGTCTATCCGCATTATCTGGCGCCTACGCCGTCCATGACGGTCGTGCAGTTTCAGCCGGATCTGTCCGAGGGGGCGCTCAATGAAGGATTTCCGATCCTTCGGGAGACCGCTTTGCGCAGCCAGATCGGCAAAGGCGAGCAGACCGCCTGCGAATACCGCACGGCCCACGATCTGACTTTATGGCCTTTGGAACTGGTGGAAGCCGAATATCTGCCCGGTGCCGGCGCCGTCGCCAACCTCGGCGTATCGAGCCTGCCCGGACTGAAAGCCGGCATCCGATTGCGCCTGAGAACGACGGCGGGACTGAAATTCAACCAGATCGCCCTGAATAATCTGTCGCTCTATCTGCGCGGTGTCGGCGAATTGCCCATGCAGATTTATGAACAGATGCTGGCGAATACGATTGCCGTAGTCGTGCAGCCGACCCAACGGCCTGCCGCCTGGCAACACGTCATCAGGAACGCAGCCGTTCAGCCGCTGGGATTTGAAGACAATCAGGCGCTGCTGCCTTATGGCTCGCGTTCATTCCAGGGCTATCGGTTACTGCAGGAGTATTTTGCCTTTCCCGAGCGCTTCATGTTCGTCGAATTGACGCAGTTGCAGGAAGCCGTGCGGCAGTGCGCCGACAACGAACTGGACATCATCATCCTGCTCAATCGCAGCAACCCCCGGCTGATCAATTCGGTCGATGCGTCACGGTTTGCCTTGTTCTGTACGCCGGCCGTCAATATCTTTCCCAAAAGAACCGACCGGATTCATTTGACCAATCAGACTGCCGAATATCATGTCGTTCCCGACCGGACCCGGCCATTGGATTATGAAGTTTATCAGGTGACGGAAGTGACGGGCTTCGGCGGCACAGCCGATGATAAGCAGGAATTCCTGCCTTTTTATCAAGCCAGCGCCGATGCCAGGCACAAGCATAAGAGAGCCTACTATACGCTGCACCGGGCGCCGCGCGTCATTTCGTCCAAGCTGCGGCAATACGGCCCCCGCTCCAGTTATACGGGCAATGAAATATATATCTCATTGGTAGATGCCAATGAGGCGCCTTTTAAAAGCGAACTGAAGCAGCTCGGCCTCGCCACGCTGTGCACGAACCGGGACTTGCCGCTGCAGTTGCCCATCGGCGTAGGAACGACTGATTTTACGATTCAGACCGGCGCTCCGGTTCAATCCATACGGTGCCTGTCGGGGCCGACCAAGCCGCGCCCGTCCAATGCGCATAAGGATACCGCATGGAAACTGATCAGCCATCTGTCGCTGAATTACCTATCGATTGTCGATAACGACGAAAAAGAAGGCGCCATGGCGTTTCGTAGCCTGCTGTCGTTGTACGGCGACAGTGATCCAGGCTCTCGCAAGCAGATCGAAGGCGTATTATCGATTCAATCCAAGTCCATCGTCCGCCGTATCAATACCAAAGGGCCGATCGTGTTCGGGCGCGGTTTGGAAGTATCGGTCAATGTCGATGAGTCGGCCTTTGAGGGCAGCGGCGTATTCTTGCTGGGCACTGTGCTGGAGCAATTCTTCGCTCAGTACGTATCACTCAATTCATTTACGGAAACGGTGCTGAAAACCAGCGACCGGGGCGAGGTAATGCGATGGCCGACGAGAATCGGACAGCGCCACATCCTCTAGAAGAGTCACTGGGCAAAGCGCCGTATAAATACGGCTTTTTCCAGCTGATGCGCCTTCTGGAGTGCGCCTATAAGGACAAGCCCCGGTTGGGCCATTCGGCCCGCCCCGTCGATGATCCGATCAGGCTGGGACAGGAAGTGTCGCTGTCGTTCGAATCCTCCACGCTCAGTTCATTCACGCCGGGCGAGGACGGACTTCCTCCGCGACTGACCGGACGCTTCCTGGGCCTGTTCGGCACCAATGGACCGCTGCCTCTGCATCTGACCGAATACGTTCGCGAAAGAATTCATCATTACCGCGATCATACGTTGGCGCGTTTTGCCGACATATTCCATCATCGCATGCTGTGCCTGTTTTATCGCGCCTGGGCCGATACGGAGCCCGTCGTCAGTTTCGATCGGCCCGAATCCGACCGCTTTTCCGGTTACATCGGCTCGCTGGCCGGGCTGGGCCTGGAATCCCTGCACGAACGCGATGCCATGCCCGATCTGGCCAAGTTCTACTATACGGGCTACTTGTCCTGCCAAGCCAAGCATGCCGAAGGGCTGAGGGCCATGCTGGCGGACTATTTCAGGTTGACGGTCGGCATCGAAGAATTCGTCGGCGAATGGCTGGATATCCAGGAATCGGACTTGACGCGCCTGGGCGAGACGCCTAGAACCGGCGAATTAGGCATGTCGGCGATTCTGGGATCGCGGGTCTGGTCATGCCAGCATAAGTTCCGAATCCGCCTGGGGCCGTTGAGCCTGGCGGAATACCAGAGTCTGTTGCCGAACGGCTACAGGATCGGGCAGTTAATAGCGATAGTCCGCAATTACATAGGCGACGAACTGGTCTGGGATGTCAATCTGGTCCTGAAAAAAGAACAAGTGCCGGGCGCGCGGCTGGACGGACAGACGGGGCTGGGCTGGACAAGCTGGCTGGGCGAGCGGCATGAGAACACAGATGCTGACGATTTGATGCTGAATCCTTTCTGGGGCAGCCTGGGCGCAGCGTAAGCACAATAAAAAACAAACAAATTGGGAGACGTGAAATGTCAGACATCAGTCGTGTGGCGCTGTTCGGGAAGCTGAACAGCGTCTGTTACAAAGCGATAGAAGGCGCAACCGTATTTTGCAAGATGCGCGGCAATCCCTATGTGGAACTGGTGCACTGGCTGCATCAGATTCTGCAGCTGCAGGATTCCGATCTGCATAAAATCATCCGTCAGTTCAATCTCGATCCCTCCCGGCTGGCCAAGGACTTTACCGATGCGCTCGACCGGCTGCCCCGGGGCTCCACGTCCATCTCCGACCTGTCTTCGCATGTCGAGGAAGCCGTCGAACGCGGCTGGGTTTACGGCACACTGATGTTCGGCGAATCGCAAGTCCGCTCGGGACATCTGGTCGTCGGCATTCTGAAAACCAAAGGGCTGACGCATGCCCTGCAAAGCATCTCCAGGGAATTCGACAAGATCAAGCCTGAGACACTGACCGAACGTTTTGCCGAAATCGTCAGCGGCTCGCCGGAAGAAGGCCTGCGCGCCAGCGACGGCTTTCAGGTCGGCGGCGGCGCCGTTCCGGGCGAGGCCAGCGGCGCCATGTCGCCGGCCCAGATGGGCAAGCAGGAAGCCTTGAAGCAGTTTACGGTCGATCTGACCGAGCAGGCGCGGCAAGGCAAAATGGACCCGATCGTCGGGCGCGACGAGGAAATCCGCCAGGTCATCGATATCCTGATGCGCCGCCGCCAGAACAACCCGATCCTGACCGGCGAGGCCGGCGTCGGCAAGACCGCTGTCGTCGAAGGTTTTGCGCAGAAAATCGTTGCCGGCGATGTGCCGCCGTCCTTGCGCGATGTGTCGCTGCGCACGCTCGACGTCGGCTTGCTGCAGGCCGGCGCCAGCATGAAAGGCGAATTCGAAAACCGCCTGCGCCAGGTCATAGAAGAAGTTCAGTCCTCGGAAAAACCGATCATCCTGTTCATCGATGAAGCCCATACCTTGGTCGGAGCGGGCGGCGCAGCCGGCACCGGCGATGCGGCCAATCTGCTGAAGCCGGCTCTGGCGCGCGGTACGCTGCGCACAGTCGCCGCGACAACCTGGGCCGAATACAAGAAACACATCGAAAAAGACCCGGCCCTGACGCGCCGCTTCCAGGTCGTGCAGGTCAACGAGCCGAGCGAGGAAAAAGCCATCCTGATGATGCGCGGCGTGGCGTCGGTCATGGAAAAACACCATCAGGTGCAGGTGCTCGATGAGGCGCTGGAAGCGGCGGTCCGATTGTCGCACCGCTACATTCCGGCCCGCCAGTTGCCTGACAAGTCGGTCAGCCTGCTCGATACGGCTTCGGCCCGCGTCGCGATCAGCCAGCATGCCGTACCGGCCGAGGTGGACGACTGCCGCAAACGCATTGCGGCGCTGGAAACCGAACTGGCCATTATCGGCCGCGAGAAAGCGGTCGGCATCGACATCAAGGACCGCGAAACGGTCGCCGCTGAAAAGCTCGGTGCGGAAAAAGAGCGCCTGAGCAAACTGGAAACACGCTGGAATGCCGAGCGCGAACTGGTCAAAAGCATACTCGATATCCGCAAGCAGTTGCGCGATCAGACCGGCAAAGTGGAAGGCACCGACAGCCCGCTTGAAAAAGCCGCCGACCGGATGGCCGAAGCCGAATCCGCCCCAGCAACGGCAAGTGTGCCGCGCGAGCAGTTGCTGGAAGAACTGAAAACCTTGCAGGCGAAACTGCATGAACTGCAAGGCGAAACGCCGCTGATCCTGCCCAGCGTCGACGCGCAGGCCGTTGCCTCCGTGGTCGGCGACTGGACCGGCATTCCGGTTGGCCGCATGGTTAAAAATGAGATCGAAACCATTCTGCATCTGGCCGACAACCTGGAACAGCGCATCATCGGCCAGCGCCATGCCCTGGACATGATCGCCCGAAGAATCCAGACCTCGCGCGCCGGTCTCGACAATCCCAACAAGCCCATCGGCGTCTTCATGCTGGCCGGCACCTCCGGCGTCGGCAAGACCGAGACAGCGTTGGCCCTGGCCGAAGCTTTGTATGGCGGCGAGCAGAACGTCATCACCATCAACATGAGCGAATACCAGGAAGCGCACACCGTATCGACCCTGAAAGGCGCGCCTCCGGGCTATGTCGGCTACGGCGAAGGCGGCGTGCTGACCGAAGCGGTCAGGCGGCGTCCTTACAGCGTCGTGCTGCTGGATGAGGTCGAAAAAGCCCATCCTGACGTGCATGAGATCTTCTTCCAGGTTTTCGACAAGGGCTGGATGGAAGACGGCGAGGGCAGGGTTATCGATTTCAAGAATACGTTGATTCTGCTGACGACGAATGCCGGCACCGACCTGATCGCAGGGCTTTGCCGCGATCCGGAACTGATGCCGGAACCGGAAGGCATCGCCAAGGCGCTGCGGGAACCGCTGCTGAAAGTGTTCCCGCCGGCCCTGCTCGGCCGTCTGGTCGTGATTCCTTATTATCCGCTCAGCGACGAAATGATCGGCGCGATCGCCCGCCTGCAACTCGGCCGGATCAAGAAGCGCATCGCCGAAAGCCACAAGGTGCCGTTCACTTACGACGATGACGTGATCAAGCTGATCGCGAGCCGCTGCACCGAAGTCGAAAGCGGCGGCCGGATGATCGATGCGATTTTGACCAATACCGTATTGCCGCGGATCAGTGAGGAGTTTTTAACACGGATGATGGAAGGCAAACCGATCGAGCGGGTGCATGTGAGCGTGCAGGATGGGGATTTTGGGTATGGGTTTGAATAAAAAAGAAGGGAAAAATAAGGATGATTAAAATTAGTGATTCTGTAGGTAAATTCGGGCGTAATAATCCTGATGATGTAATAAAAATTCAACAACTGTTACTCCAGCAAGGCTTGACAATTGGCCGAGCAGATGGTCGATGCGGGCCAAGAACGATTGCTGGAATCACAACGTTTCAAGCTGGTTTTTTACGGCACCCCGATGGATTTGGTTGAGTCCGCTGGAAAAACGATCAAACGTTTAAATATGATTGGATTTAGGCCATCTAATACGTCACATATAGCACCTAGCGTAACTTCGCTTCAAGCTATAAATAATGCAGTACCAAGTGAAATTAGCAACTCGATTACACGCTTGGTACGCCGTTCGAGTCTGGGAGGGTTAAATCCCGGCCTACATGCAGTCAATAATGCTTATATGATTGAAAAGCTTGGACAACCACGCCAGTCATTTAGCACTGATTGTCAACCTGTGACGAACGAACGCTTGAAGAAATATATACAAACCGCTTCTGTTGGCCCTTTTAAAGTAACTGGTTTAAAGCCAGCCGTCGATAGTCTTCAGATAGTTTTGAATGAGATTTCTATAAAGCATCCCGCAATTTATACAGCTCTTGGTTCTGCCGGGATGTTGTGTTGTCGTTATGTAAGAGGCTCTAAAACTTCTATTTCAAACCATTCATGGGGGACAGCGATAGATTTAACGTTAAATAATCTTTTGGATAAGCGAGGTGATGGGATGATCCAATACGGTTTAACTTTAATAGCGCCAATATTTAACAATTATGGCTGGTATTGGGGAGCAGCTTTTAAAACTGAGGATGCGATGCATTTTGAGGTAAGTCGTTCTCTCTTAGAAAAATGGCTTCCCAACTTGAAGTAATTAATCATTAATGTTTTTAATGAGTTGCGGTGATCTCCATGCGATTGTTAAATAATTTGAAATGGCTCTTATTGGATTCCGGGGAGATACCCAAGCATTGTTGACTCCTTGAATTTGAGGTTCAGTATCGCCATATAGGACGGATGATTACCTTACCTCAACTATTAGACAACGCCAA
>NZ_JAZHOC010000044.1:0-40148 GCF_036553575.1 Methylobacter sp. Wu1
CAACATAAGGAAAACACCGCCATGACAGATAGTAATGTCATTAACCTGAATAAGCCAGAACAGAATGATCCCTTGCAGGAAGTGCTTCGCGAGGGTGCCCGTAAACTGCTGGCTGCCGCCATTGAAGCCGAGGTCGCGGCCTTTATCGCGCAGCATAGTGCGTTAAAAACCGATGCTGATAAAGCGGTCGTGGTCAGGAACGGCTATTTGCCTGAGCGTTCGATTCAAACAGGGCTCGGTGATATCGGGGTCAAAGTGCCGAAAGTGCGGGATCGCTCCGGCTCGGGTATCAAGTTCAACAGCAGCCTGGTGCCGCCCTATTTGAAGCGCACCAAGAATATTGAGGAATTTCTGCCCTGGCTTTACCTGCGCGGCATCTCAACCGGGGATTTCTCGGAAACGCTGAAGCACCTGCTGGGCCCGGATGCTCCGGGCTTATCCGCGGCCACGATCAGCCGGCTCAAGCAGGATTGGGAGCAGGATTACCAGGACTGGACGAAACGGGATTTGAGTCAAAAGCGTTATGTCTATGTCTGGGCCGATGGCGTCTACAGCCATGTCCGTATGGATGACCGGTTGTGCCTGCTGGTGATCATAGGTTCCGATGAAAACGGCCGTAAAGAGCTGGTGGCCCTGGCCGACGGCTACCGCGAATCGGCGGCAAGCTGGGAAGACGTGCTGACGGATTTGCGGCAACGAGGGCTCAAGGCGGCGCCCAAACTGGCCATCGGCGATGGCGCATTAGGCTTCTGGAAAGCCGTGGCCAAGCTCTGGCCGGAGACCGATCAGCAGCGCTGCTGGGTGCACAAGACGGCCAATGTCCTGGAAAAGCTGCCGAAAGCCATGCAGCCCAAGGTCAAGGAGGCGCTGCATGCCATCTGGCAGGCGGAAACCCGGGAAGCAGCTTATAAAGCCTTTGATCACTGTATTGAACGGTTCGAGCCGAAATATCCGAAAGCGATGGCCTGCCTGGCCAAAGACAAGGACGCCATGCTGGCCTTTTATGATTACCCGGCCGCAAACTGGCAGCATATTAGGACCAGCAATCCGATCGAGTCGGTCTTTGCCACCGTCAGGCTGAGAACGACCAAGACCAAGCATTGCGGCAGCCGGACGACCACCCTGGCGATGGCCTTCAAGCTGATGGAAACAGCCCAGAAAAAGTGGCTGCGCTTAAGAGGCTATCAACAGTTAGCCGAGGTCATTACCGGCGTGAAATTCGTCAACGGCATTAAACAAACCGGAGATCTACAACAGGACGCCGCTTGATTCTCCATACACCAGATTTGACTATAGCTCAGCGCTGGTAGGGGAAGGCAGTGAAGTGGCTCATATTGACCTGATATTAGGCCCCCGGGGCAGCAGCGCTGAAACGGCGTTTGCCAATGCCTTGACCAACAACAAAGACGGCTTCACCACCCTGCTGGCCGTCGTGGCGCCCAATCTATTGGTAAAGCCAGCCACTGTGCTGTTCAATAAAGTGACCATCAAAAACGGCAAACAGGCCACGCAATTGTTCGGTCCCGCGCAAAGAGGCGTAGCGCTGGCAGTTGCCGATGCGGTCGAGGATGGCATTTTACCCATCGATGAAGCTGACGATATTTTTATTTCCGTGGGCGTCTTTATTCACTGGCTGGCCGAAGACGATGCAAAAATCCAGGCGTTCAATTACGAAGCGACGCGTCTGGCCATCAAGCGCGCGGTCGCAGGCGAGCCGAGAGCCGTTGACGTACTGAATCAGAAATCAACCGCCGTCCATCCGTTTCAGGCCAAGAGCTGATCAATAGCTCGCCGGGGGCTTTCCGTGATTTTCATAATGACCTCAGATGAATTGATTCATGGAACTGCTTCCGGAAAAAGAGCCTGCCACTATTCAATCAACGGAGAAACATTATGAATAAGAAAATCCTGTTTTTATCCCTTGCGATGGCCCTTCCTGTAACGGCTTTTGCCGTTCCCGGCCAAGGACATGCCGAAAGCTGGCATCATCATGGTCACGGCGTTGAGCAACTGAGCAAAGCGCTTGAATTGACGAAAGATCAGCAAGCCAAGCTGGAGGGAATTTTCAGTCAGCAGCGTGAAAAGATTCAGGCTCTGCACGAGGAATCGCAAGCTGCCATCAAACAAGTCCTGACCACGCAGCAGCTGGCCAGATGGGAGGAATTGAAACAGCACCATGGAGAACAACGCCATAAATAGAACTTAAGAAACATCAACTTGGGGGGTGCCGAAAAATAGCCTGACTTTAGATGACCGGCATCGGTCATGAGAAAGCACGGCCATACAAAGCCTCAACCTGATACAAAAATACCTTTCGTTTACTAACTATTTAAAACAGGTCGAATATGAAAATTTTCAAATTAATGGCTACAGGCTTATTATTTTTATTGAACACAAGCGTTTTTGCCGAACCGCATGCGGACGAAGCGCTGAAACACGCCAATGCCGCGGTAACGCATGGCAAGGCTGGACATGCTTCCGTTCTGGTTGAGCATGCGGAAGAGGCGCTGAAACATGCCCAGAAAAGCTCCGAAGTTTCCAAAGGCGAAGCCAAAAATCACATAGATGAAGGCGTAAAATCACTGGAAAGCGCCATCGAACACGGCAAACAGGGACATACCGAAGTGGCGACCGAAGCCGCTGAAGAAGCAGTCAAGCATCTCAAGGCCGGCAACAAGTAATCGGTTGCCTTTGATACCGGCAGGTGGTTCACCACCTGCTACCAAAGTCCTTATTGTAAAGAGTCAGGACTTACGCAAACCTGTGGGGGCGACTTCAGTCGCCACTTGGGCCTGAAATGGGCGACTACCAACAGTAGGCGCTCTAGGCGAAGTCGCCCCCACAAGATTTAAAACCGCTTGTTTCGACGGTTGAACAGGCAAACTGCGTAAGTCCTGAGAGTGTTACTACAACTGATATTACGCACGGATGATCGCTGCAGTGCGAATTCACTTGTGCCCCTTGCGGGTATTCGCACTGCCGTCTATCTCGGGTGTTTCGGGTCGAATGAATTCGACCCTACAGCAGCGTAGCATCAGTTACTGCAACTTTTAGAAACGGCTTAATATTTTCTTCTCAACAGATCAGGAACAGCGCCTTGCAATGAGGCCGCTTCGGTAAAACAATCCCATGTCATCTCGCAAAAAGCGCTTCAGCCGCGGCAACCGCGGCTGAAGCGCCTACCCTCGGTACTTCAGATAGGTCTTTTGCTTTGAATGGCGCGCACGGTTTCGACCAGCACGTCGATCTCCTGGAAGGTGTTGTAAAACGCCAGCGAAGGACGCACGCTGCCTTCGATGCCAAAACGGCGCAGAATAGGCTGCGCGCAGTGATGGCCGGAGCGCACGGCAATGCCCGCCTTGTTCAGCGCCGAACCGACCTCTTCCGTCGTGAAGCCTTCAAGCACGAAGGACAGCACGCTGGCCTTGTCGGCTGCCGTGCCGATCAGGCGCAAGCCCGGGATGGTCTTGAGCCCGCGCGTGGCATAGACCAGCAGTTCATGCTCGTAGCGGCCGACATTGTCCATACCGAGCTTTTCCATGTACTCCAGCGCAGCCCCCAGCCCTACCGCATCGGCGATATTGCCCGTGCCGGCCTCGAAGCGCGTAGGCGCCTGATGGTACTGGGTATGCTCGAACGTGACATCCTTGATCATATTGCCGCCGCCCTGCCAGGGCACTGTGCCGTTGAGCACGTCCCGCTTGCCGTACAGCGCGCCGATGCCGGTCGGCCCGAAGATCTTGTGGCCCGAGAACACGTACCAGTCGCAATCCAGCGCCTGCACATCCACGCGCATGTGCGACACGGCCTGCGCGCCGTCGATCAGCACGCGCGCGCCGTGGCGATGGGCGATTTCGACCATCTGCCGGGCCGGCGTAATGGTGCCGAGCGCGTTGGACACCTGCGTGAAAGCAACCAGCCGCGTGCGCGAACTGAACAGCTTTTCATACTCGTCCAAGAGCACCTGGCCGTCATCGTCGACAGGCACGACCCGCAACTTGGCGCCGGTCTCGGCGCACAGCTGCTGCCACGGCACGATGTTGGCGTGGTGCTCCAGCCAGGTGACGATGATCTCGTCATCCTTGCCGATATGCTGGCGTCCCCAGGACTTGGCGACCAGGTTGATCGCCTCGGTGGCGCCGCGCACGAACACGACTTCATTGCTGGACGGCGCGTGCAGGAAGCGGGCGACCGTATTGCGCGCCGCCTCGTAGGCATCGGTGGCGCGCGCCGCCAATTCATGCGCGGCGCGGTGGATGTTGGAGTTTTCATGCTGGTAGAAATACGCGATGCGGTCGATCACGCACTGCGGCTTCTGGGTCGTCGCGGCATTGTCCAGCCAGATCAGCGGCCGCCCGTTGACATGCTCCCGCAGGATCGGAAAGTCGCGGCGCACGGCATGCACGTCGAAAGGCGGATGCGCATTGCCGACGCCCGGCGCTTCCGGACTGAGGCCGAACGGCATGAGGTCGTCGAGAAAATAAAACGATGAACCGGATGTTCCGTTCAAAGGCGCGTGATCGACTGTCGCTATCTGCCGGGCGAGTTCCTTTAACATCGCGTCTTCGCCGGGCGTGCCGGAAACAGACGGCGCAGCGCCGGCCGGGTTAAGCAGTCCGGCCAGTTTTGTTGCGCAGTTCATCGCTCTCGGATGCTCGGCAGCCTGCTGCGATGCTACGCCGGCCACATCGCCGCCGGGCAGGGCTGAAAACAAGGCATTGGCCATGCGCTCCAGTTGCTCAACCGACAGTTCCGGCGCCGCAGAGGCGTTCCGGGCATCAAAATCACTTGTAGTCATAGCTGTAATCATAGTATTTGCCCACTTCGACGTTCTCGAGCACCGCGATGGCGTCGTCGGTCAGCACCGCCAAGGAGCAGTAGAGCGAGATCAGATAGGACGAAATGGCTTTGTGATTGATGCCCATGAAGCGCACCGACAAGCCCATGCTTTGTTCGCCGGTCAGGTTCGGCTGATAAAGCCCGACCACGCCTTGGCGGCTCTCGCCGGTGCGTATCAGCAGAATATTGGTTTTGCCGTCGACGATCTTGAGCTTGTCGCATGGAATGATCGGAATGCCGCGCCAGGTCAGGAACGGCGAACCGAACAATGTCACGGTAGCGGGCGGTACGCCGCGGCGCGTGCATTCGCGGCCGAAAGCGGCGATAGCAAGGGGATGGGCCAGGAAAAAACCGGGCTGCTTCCAGACCTTGGTGATCAGTTCGTCCATGTCGTCGGGCGTGGGCGCGCCGACGCGCGGCTGCACTTTCTGCGAAGGCGCCACATTACTGAGCAGACCGTATTCGGGGTTGTTGATCAGCTCGCTTTCCTGGCGCTCCTTGATGGTCTCGATGGTCAGGCGCAACTGTTCCTGGATCTGGTTGTGCGGGCTGCTGTACAAGTCCGAGACACGCGTGTGAATGTCCAGCACGGTGTTGACTGCGCCCAGCCGGTACTCGCGTCCCCAGGCTTCATAGTCGACGAAGGTCTGCGGCAGTTCGCGCTCGTCCAGGCTGGAGCAGTCGACCGCAACGCCGGTTTCGTTCTTGACCTTGTTGACGCGGTAGATACCGGCCTCGACCGGCACCCAGTGCAGCAAGTGAACCAGCCATCTGGGCGTGATGGTGGACATCATGGGGACGGTTTTGGTCGCATTGGCCAATGTACGCGCAGAAACGTCGCTCAGTGCGGTATAAGCTTCATGTATATCTGACATATTTCTTTTTCCTGATTATTTTGTCTGGTAATTAGTTATTCAGGACTTACGCATTTTACTTTTCTTCCACCGGGAGAAGGGGGATGAGATGATTTAAAATTAAGGATGAAAACTGTTTTAAAAATCTGTGGGGGCGACTTCAGTCGCCGAGCATACAAGGCGACTGAAGTCGCCCCCACATTTTTGCGTAAGTCCTATTATTATTTTTTTGAGTTATACGGAATTGATTCAGTGGCTGTTGTAGACTCCCTCCTGTTGAGTTGCAGCCCCGCCGGATAGCGCTTCGCTATGCGCCTGGGGCTGCGTGATGATGCTGCCGGGCGGCACGCTGTGCGTCAGCCAGACGTTGCCGCCGATGGTTGCACCCTGGCCGATGGTCACACGGCCGAGAATGGTGGCGCCGGCATAGATCACGACATCGTCTTCGACGATCGGATGCCGGTCGTTGCCTTTGACCAGGGTGCCGTCCGCGTCTTTCGGGAAGCGTTTGGCGCCCAGCGTGACGGCCTGGTACAAACGCACATGCCGGCCAATAATGGCCGTTTCGCCGATAACGACGCCGGTGCCGTGATCGATAAAAAAGCTCGGTCCGATTCTGGCGCCCGGATGGATATCGATGCCGGTGACCGAATGCGAAATGTCGGCAATCATGCGCGCTACCAGCGGCGCTCCCAGCGAGTGCAGCGCATGCGCGATCCGGTGATAGATAACGGCGGTCATGCCCGGATAGCAGACCAGCACTTCGTCCGGACTGGCTGCGGCCGGATCGCCCTCATAGGCTGACATCAAGTCTTCATCCAACAGCGCGCGTATCGCCGGCAGCTGCGCGGCGAAATCACGCTTGATGCTATCTGCCTGTTGATTATTGCACTCGGAGACGACGCTGCCGTTCTGTTCGGCTTTGAAGCAGCACTCGCGGCGCACCTGCTCGCACAGGGACCGTAGCGCCGCATCCAGCGTATGGCCGACGAAATAATCGATGCTCTCATCGGTGAGCTCCCCTGAGCCGAGACGGTTCGGAAACAGCGCCGCCGAGAGCTTTTCAAGGACGTCGATCAGCGCCTTCCGGGACGGCAGCTTCGTAGGCCGCCCTTCCCGCTGCCGGCGCTGCAATGATTTGTTCCGCAGCAGCCGCAGTTCCGACACGATGGCATCGAGGTCGCAGCGGCTAGTGTTTTTCTGATTATTTTCCTGCATGAATGGGGTTCCTTGTTGATCAATCCGCGATTTCAGAACGCTGCGGCAGCCGTCTGCCGCCATCGCCTAAAATCGCAGGCAAAAAAGCCAGAGCCAAGCGGCATAGGCTGTGTTGTTCCTATCGTTGCAACGGCAACGGCTCCTTGCTGTTGCGGTGCAGATCGGCCGCGCTCAACAGCTCCTCGATGAAATGCTGGCTGTACAGCGGCAGATAGTTGTGTTTCAGATAGGCGATCTTGGTCGTCGAATGCGGAATCAGATGCGACAGGTCGCGCGCCACGAGATCGCGGTCCGCCAGCGCATCGTAGGCCATGCCCGCGATCAGGCCGATGCCCAGCCCCAGGCGTACGTAGGTCTTGATCACGTCCGTATCGGCCGCGGCCAGGATGATGTCGAGTTCCAGACCTTCGCTCCTGAAGGCATGTTCGATGTTCGACCGGCCCGTGAAACCGAAGCTGTAAGTCAGAATCGGAAAAGACGCCAGCCGTTCCAGCGTGATCTCGCCCGTGCTCAGCGGATGGTCCTGCGGCATGACGGCCGCATGGTGCCATGTGTAGCATTTCTTGAGCACCAGTCCGGCGTCTTCATCGACTTTTTCCGTGCAGACTGCGATGTCGGCCTTGTGCGCGTGCAGCTGATCGATCAGCTGTTCGGGCGAAGCCTGGATCATGTAGATCCTGACGCCGGGGAATTTTTCCCGGAAGCGACGGATCGGCGTCGGCAGGAAATACTTGGCCTGCGTATGCGTAGTTGCAATGTGCAGCGTGCCCTGATGGCTGTCCAGGTAATCGGCCGCGATGGCGCGGATGTTATTTTTAGCCATGTTGATCGTGGACACTTCGTCCATGATGCGAACCCCTAAAGGCGTCAGGCCGGTCAGTTTTTTGCCTTTTCTCTCGAACAGGGGCGAGCCCAGCTCGCTTTCGAAAAGCTGCAGCTGCCGGCTGACGGCCGATTGCACGATGTGCATCCTGTCGGCCGCTTTGGACAGGTTCAGATCGGTTTCCTGCAGCACTCGCAGTAATTCCAGTTGGCTTAGGTTCATGGTTATAGTCCTTTACAGTCGGGTTGTATTTGTTAGAACCAGTGCGCCTGGCGGATGCGCATGGACACCTTGTCGCCTTTGCCGAGCTGCAGGCGCTTGAAGCGCTCATTAGGCATTTCGGCGTAAAACCTGTCGTTTGAACCATTCTTGACCAGCTCGATGCGGATCAACGCGCCCAGATGCTGCCAGTCTTTCAGCGTGACCTGCGCATCCTGATCGGTTGTTTTTTCGATATCGATATCATGCGGACGCACATGCGCGGTTTTGCCGGGCTGTACTCCGTACGAGGACAGCCAAATGTCGTCCATCTGCTCCGGCGTAAATACGTTGGTTTGGCCGATGAAGCGCGAGACGAAAGCATTGGCCGGACGGTCGTAAATCTCGCTGGGCGAGCCTTGCTGCTCGACGCGGCCGTGATTGAGCACGACCACGCGGCTGGCGACTTCCATGGCTTCTTCCTGGTCGTGGGTCACGAAAATGCTGGTGACGTTCAGCTCGTGATGCAGGTTGCGCAGCCACTGGCGCAGATCCTTGCGCACGCTGGCATCGAGCGCGCCGAAAGGTTCGTCCAGCAGCAGCACGGACGGCTCCACGGCCAGGGCGCGCGCCAGGGCGATGCGCTGGCGCTGGCCGCCGGACAACTGATCCGGGTAACGGTCGTGCAGCCAGTCCAGTTGCACCAGCTCCAGCAGGGCGTGGACTTTCCTGGCAATTTCGCTTTCCTTAGGCCGCTGATTGCGCGGCTTGACGCGCAGGCCGAAAGCCACGTTGTCGAAAACGGTCATGTGGCGAAACAGCGCGTAATGCTGAAAGACGAAACCGATGCCGCGATGGCTGACGTGCTGGTCGGTTTTGTCTTCGCCGTTCAACAGCACGCGCCCCTGATCGGCTTGCTCCAGCCCTGCAATGATGCGCAGCAAGGTGGTCTTGCCGCAGCCCGAAGGGCCCAGCAGTGCAACCAGTTCGCCTTCGGGAATTTCCAGGTTGATGTTGTTCAGCGCTGAAAACTGGCCGAATTTCTTGCTGATGTTGGAAAGCAGAATACTCATAAGTCATCTCACAAAACTATTGGAACTGTGTAGGCTGGGTTGTTAAACCCGGCCTACATTTCTATCAGGTTTATCGTCTGGCTTGCCGCCATTCCAGCGCGCTCTTCAGGACCAGCGTCACGATGGCCAGCCCTGCCAGCAGCGAGGCGCTGGCGAAGGCCCCGACAAAATCATATTCGTTATAGCTGACTTCGACGTGCAGCGGCAGCGTATTGGTCAGGCTGCGGATGTGGCCCGATACGACCGAAACGGCGCCGAATTCGCCCATCGCGCGGGCATTGCACAACAGCACGCCGTACAGCAGCGCCCATTTGATGTTCGGCAGCGTGACCATCAAGAAGGTCTGCCAGCCGTTCGCGCCCAGCGACAGCGCCGCCTCTTCCTCTTCGCTGCCCATTTCCTGCATCAAAGGGATCAGCTCGCGCGCCACGAACGGGAAGGTGATGAACAAGGTAGCCAGAATAATGCCCGGCACGGCGAAGATGATCTTCACGTCATGCGCTCTCAGCCACTCGCCGAACCAGCCTTGCGCGCCGAACAGCAGCACGAAAATCAGGCCGGAGATCACGGGCGATACCGAGAACGGCAGATCGATCAGCGTCGTCAACAGGCTTTTGCCGCGAAACTCGAAGCGCGTGATCGCCCAGGCCGCGGCCACGCCGAACACCGTGTTGAGCGGCACGGTTATCAAGGCGGTCAGCAATGTCAGCTGCATGGCCGATTGGGCGTCAGGCTGCGTCAGCGCCGACCAGTAGGTCTGCCAGCCTTTCGAGAAAGCCTCGACAATGACGATGCCCAAAGGCAGGCATAAAAACAAAACGATAATGCCTAGGGCGACAGCGGTCAGGCTCCATCTGACCCAGTCGGGATCGCGCAGCGCATGCGGCCGCTCAACGGTTTTAACTTCTTGGACAGGGTAAGCAATAGCACTCATGTCGGTATCCTTTTAGAGTTGTCCTGAGCGCTTGCGCACCCACAGTTGCAGCAGGTTGATCACCAGCAGCAAGAGAAATGAAATGACCAGCATGGTCAGCGCGATCGCCGTGGCGCCGGCATACTCATATTGCTCCAGCTTGGTGATGATCATCAACGGCACGATCTCGGAAACATAAGGCAGATTGCCGGCGATAAAAATCACCGAGCCGTATTCGCCGACGCTGCGCGCAAAGGCCAGCGCAAAGCCGGTCAGCGAAGCGGGCAACAGGTTGGGCAAAATAATGCGGGCAAACACCTGCTGCCGCGTGGCCCCGAGGCTGGACGCGGCTTCTTCCATGGTCGAATCGAACTCCTGCAGCACCGGCTGGACCGTGCGCACGACGAACGGCAGGCTGATGAAAATCAGCGCCACGACGATGCCCAAGGGCTTGTAGGCGACTTGCAGGCCGAAGACTTCGGTCAGCCATTTGCCGATAGTGCCGCTGGGCTGGTAGATCGTCGCCAGCACGATGCCCGCGACCGCCGTCGGTAAGGCGAACGGCAAATCGATCAGGGCATCGAACAGGCGCTTGCCCGGAAACGGATAGCGCACCAGCACCCAGGCAATGATAAAGCCGAACAGGCTGGCGGCGGCGGCGGCCGCCAGCGAAGTCACAAAGCTGACGCGGAAAGAGGCGACCACGCGGTCGTTGGTAATGACGGACAGATACTCATCCCAGCTCAGCTGGAAGCTTTTGAATACCAGCGTGCTTAACGGGATCAGCACGACCAGCCCCAGATAAAACAGGGTGAAACCGAGAGTCGGGCGAAAGCCCGGCATGATGTTACTTTGACTCATGTTTTTTTACGCTTTTCGTGGTGGTGAGCATAAATTTTTATGGGTATCGCCCCAACGGCAGGGTGGACACAACCTATTCGTGCCCACCGGCAACAGAATGATATAAGGGCAGCCTGTAGGGTACGCACCGCGTGCCTTTTCAATTTTTATATAACCCCGAAAGGTACGCAGTGCGTACCCTACAGTGTGCCTAACTAGCTTGGTGAATAGATCTGATCAAATATGGCTTTGTCGTCGAAATGCTCTTTCTGCACATTTTCCCAACCGCCGAAAGCCTGATCCACGGTTACGCGTTCCAGTTGCGGAAAGTTGGCCAGATCGGCCGCATCGACGACTTTAGTATCAACCGGACGGTAGAAATTTTTGGCTGCCAGTTTCTGGCCGGCCGGCGAGTACAGATAATTCAGATAGGCTTCAGCCAGATCGCGCGTGCCGTGTTTGTCGACCACATTGTCAACGATCGTCACCGGCGTTTCGGCCAGAATGCTGAAAGGCGGCACGACGATTTCAACTTCGCCTTTGCCCAGTTCCTTCAGAGCCAGGTAGGCTTCGTTTTCCCAGGTCAGCAGCACATCGCCGATGCCGCGCTGCAGGAAGGTGGTCGTAGAGCCTCTGGCGCCGGAATCCAGCACCGGCACGTTTTTGTACAGCTTTCTGATGAAGTCCTTGGCGGCCTCTTTGCTGCCGTAGGTTTTTTCGGCGAAGGCCCAGGCGGCCAGATAGTTGTAACGCGCGCCGCCGGAGGTTTTAGGGTTTGGCGTGATGACCGATACGCCTTCTTTCACCAGGTCATCCCAGTTCTTGATGCCTTTCGGATTGCCTTTGCGGACCAGGAAAACCATGGTTGAGGTATAGGGCACGCTGTTGTTGGGCAGGCGTTTCTGCCAGTCCTTGGGCAGCAGTTTGGCGTTCGCGGCGATTTTGTCGATATCGTAGCTGATGGCCAGCGTCAATACGTCGGCATCGAGGCCGTCGATAACAGCTCGCGCCTGCTTGCCCGCGCCGCCATGCGATTGCTGAACCGTGACGGTCTCGCCGGTTTTTTCCTTCCAGTATTTGACGAACTCCTGATTGAATTGCTGATACAGCTCCCGGGTCGGGTCATAGGAGACATTCAGCAAGGTTCTGTCGGCGAATGCCGCGCTGCTGACCAAAAGACTCGCCGCCAGCAAACCGGTTTTCAGCCTTATTTTTGTTTTCATGGTGTTTCCTGCCTTTAAAGAATAAGTAAAAGGTTTCAAGACGGCTTTCTTAGCGCTTGTTAGTTGACGCAAATGGTACGTAAGCCGGGTTAATAATAGAAACGATATAATTAGAACTTATCATCGAATTATTCGATATTTATCAACTTGTGGAGGCGACTTCGCTTACCAACAGTAAGGTACGCACCGCGTACCACTTATGGACGCTCCAAAATGGTACGCGGTGCGTACCCTACAACCTTGTATTGATAATCAATGGGCGACTGAAGTCGCCCCCACAGTTCACGTTGCAGCGTTAAAAAACCAGCTGCAGCCGCGTTGAAAACACGTTTTCAGCCGGACGGTCGCCGCCGTTTTTGGCGCCGCCTGTGAAATGCGTATTTTCATAATCCGCCATCAGACGCGTGTTCTGGTTCAGGAACCAGTTGGCGCCGATCGCCCAGGAGCTGGCCTTTCTGATTGAACCGGATGGGTCCAATAACTGCACGCCATTTACCGGTCTATACGTGTCCTTGTCGATGGACAATTCACTCCAGCGCGTCGCCAGTTGCAGAGCCCCCCATTGACCGCTGAACGGATCGAACGGCGAGCGTGGCTTGACGCTTTGGAAAGTATTGTTTTCGCCGGTCACGACGTAAGAAGCCTGAATCTGCCAGGCCGTGTTGTCCTGCTGAATATGGGTATTGCCGCCATCACCAGTTAATTGCTGCGACGACAGCACATACTCGCCCAGCAAGCCATAAGGCCCGTAAAACCAGTACGCCTGCGGATAGATGCGATAGTGCTCGCCATCTGCGGCCACTTCCGTTGTGCCTGTGCCGACTTTGGTGTAGTCAACCAAGGTATTCTGGCCCAGCGGCGTTTTTATATTTTTGACGGTGGTCTTATTGTTGTTGGGCACTTCCCAGCTACCAGCGATACCGACGCCGAGACCATCCAGCACAGCGATGCCGGAGTTCTGGAACGGATGCGCCCAGAGGCGGGCCGCCACTTCCTTGTTATCGTCGTTTTCCTTGTCGGTATTATCGGCGCCGTTGTCGCCGCCGCCATTGAATACCCCCACTTCATAGGTAAAGAAGTTCCTGAAGTCGATCGGGCCCGCGTACTGGGCCTTCTCGCCGGGCCGGGCGAAACTGCCGTGCAACTTGACGCCTATGTCACGGTTGCTGGCCAGATAAGTCGGATAGGCGCGCTCCATGAATGTGCCGTCGGAATCGCCTTGCAGACGTTCCAGGCTGATCGGCACTTTCTGTTTGCCGACATTCAGGCTGGCATAGGGAAAATAATGCACATCGACATAGGCATCGGCCAGCAGCGTCTGGTTGGAGCCGAAATCGGGCATGAGTTTATAATCGAAATATTTCCAGAACCGCCCTTCCAGCCAGATACGCGCCTGCCTGAGGTCGAACCTGTCCTTTGCCTTTGACTCATTATCGACAAAGAAGCGGCCGTCCGCCTGTATGGAACTGCGCAGGCGCACCGAGTTGCTGCCATCGGCCGACGAAAAGCTCACGCCTTTCGGGCCGGCTTCAAATACGGGGGCTGTTTTAGCGTTTTCTATGGCGATTTCTTTATCGACTTCGTGTTTCCGCTCCAGAATTTTGACTTTCTGGTCCAGCGCCTGCAGTTTGTCGTCCGCTACCGGAGCCTTCGTATGCTCGGTATTATTACGCTCGGCAGCTTCCAGGCGTTGCTCCAGCAAAAGCAGACGGCGTTCCAGTAATTCGATTTTTTCGTCTTTTTCTTTAGCGGTAGAGGCGGTTGCCGGTTGAATACCGCTGACAGCTAACAGGCCGTTAATGGCGGCCGTTAAAAGTAAAACGTTGTTGGTCCTCATGCGTTTCCCCAGATAGCAGCCCTTTCCGGTTGACCGGTGACTTGCCGCCTTTTTAATTTTTTTAATTTAATCGCCGGTTATTCCGGTAGATTATTTATAGTTCACAGACGCTGCGCAGAAACTGTCTTCGGGATGCTCCAGTGTCCCGTTCCGCGCCGCTTCAGCCATACGGAAGCGTCCCCATGCGGAGCATGGGAACGCCCGGCTGCATCACATCTGTTTCAAATCCCCGGTGATCCGGTGGATTTTGTTAATTTAATTACCGAAAACTTCAGGTCTGAGTTTTTCGCGGCGCTCGATCTGCACCACCTTGCCGTCGTGGATGACAATTTCAATCGAGCCAAAACGGATGTCTTCAAGCATTTGGCCGATCCGGCTGGTGATTTCAGCCGCGCGCTGTTTTTTCAGATTAATATTCTCAACGTTAGCTGCCATGTCTGTGCCCCTTGTGTCGCTTCCAAATTTGAATAAATGATTGAACGGTGTGTCTGAGTAAATGGTAGTGAACTCTGATGTTTCTTAAAAACGATATAATTAGATTTTCATATCTGATTTTTAGAATACCATCAGTATGACAGGCCGGACCGTTAGGCCGCCTTCGGCAACAAAGCGGACTTTGTTAATTGATAGGGTTGTTTATGGCTCAGTATGCAGTGGTAGGCCTGGGGCGTTTCGGCGCCACCCTGGCGCTTCAGTTGATGAGGATGGGGCACGATGTCGTCGGCATCGACAGCGACAGGCGCGTGATCGAAACCTTTGCCGATGCGCTGACCTACACGGCGGTTGCCGATGTGACCGATGAGCGTGCGCTGAGAGAGCTGAACCTGACGGTATACGATGCCGTGGTCATCGCGATCGGCGAGAACCTGCAGGCCAGCCTGCTCTGCGTCGTGCATCTGAAAAACATGGGCATCGACAACATCTGGGTCAAGGCGACGACACAGGCGCATCACCTGATTTTAAGCCGGCTGGGCGTCAGCCGTATCATCCATCCCGAAGAGGAAATGGGCGCGCGCACGGCCCAGGCCCTGGCTTATCCGATGATTCGCGAGTACATGGCGCTGGGCGACAAGCAATATATCGTCGAGATCAAGGTAACGGAACGGATGGCCGGAGCTTCGCTGGCTGAACTGCTGTCAAGCGTCAAAGGCGAAGTATTCGGCATTCTGGTGAAACGGCGCGAGCAACTGTTTCCGAACCCTGCCGACCCGTTCCTGATCGAGTCGGACGACACCGTGGTCCTGGCCGGGGTCAGAAAGTCACTGCTGAAACTGGCAGACCGATTCAGCTAACGCGATGGTGGAACATCTCATCAACCGCTTCGAAAGCGGCCAATCCACCCTAAAAAACAGGGTCTTGAAAGCCAGCCCGCCGGCCATTCTGACCTCGGGCTATCTGGTGCTGATCATTTTCGGCACATCCATTCTTAAACTGCCGCTGTCCACGACCCGCTCTGTCACATGGCTGGAAACCCTGTTCACGTCCGCCTCGGCCGTTACATTGACCGGCCTGGGCGTGGCCGATATCGGCGCGCGTTACACCGTATTCGGACAAACGGTGATCGCCCTGCTGATTCAGGCCGGCGGGCTGGGCTTCATGACTTTTTCGGTGCTGACCGTTCTGAGCATAGGCAAACGGATAGGGGTCAGGCATCAGATGCTGGCGCTGGAGGCGTTCAATGAGACCAACCTGAACAAGATCCGCGAAGTGGCGCGCACCGTGGTCTATTTTGCCCTCGCCGTCGAGAGCATCGGCTTCGTGCTGCTGGCTTTGACCTGGAGCGACGAACTGGGCTGGCGGCTCGCGCTTTACCATGCTTTTTTCTATACGGTTTCAGCTTTTAATAATGCCGGGCTGGCGCTGTCCGCCGACAATTTGATGCCCTACGCCAGCGATGTGCCGGTCAATCTGATCATCAGCTCCCTGTTCATCATCGGCGGACTCGGGTTCGTCGTGCTGCAGGATCTGTGGCAGACCCGCCGCCGCTGGAAACGCTTACAGCCGTATACGAAGCTGATACTTGGCGCTACCGTCATTATCAACCTGGGCGCCTGGCTGCTGGTCTGGCTGTTCGAGCGCAACAACGCCGCGACGATCGCGAATCTGCCGCTGGCCGGGCAATTGACGGCCTCCTGGTTTCAGGCCGTCACGCCGCGCACGGCCGGCTTCAACACGCTGCCTATCGAATCCCTGACCGACCCGACGGCGCTATTGATGATCGTGCTGATGTTCATCGGCGGCGGTTCGATGAGCACGGCCGGCGGCATCAAGCTGGGCACGTTTGTCGTCATGTTCATGACCACTTATGCCTTCCTCGGCCGCAGCGACGACGTCACTATGATGCGCCGGTCGGTGCAGCGCAACGTGGTCATGAAGGCCTTCTCGGTCAGCGTCATTTCGATGACGCTGGTGATTGTCGGCACGCTGGCCCTGTCGGTGCTGGAAAGCGCGCCGCTGCTCGACAGCCTGTTTGAAGTCGTGTCGGCGCTCAGTACGGCCGGCCTGTCCCGGGGCCTGACCGGCGAGCTGTCGACAGCCGGCCGATGCCTGATCATGATACTGATGTTTGTCGGACGTTTGGGGCCATTGACGGCGGCCTATGTGATCGCCACGCCCAAGAAACGGCGGGTCCGTTATCCAAGCGTGGATATTCAGGTGGGGTAAACCGGCTGTTGTGCGATTTACCGGCGGATCAGCCCATCAACTTCTTCTTCGAAGACGCTGGGCGAATGCACTTGAGCCCTTTAGGGTATTCGACCCGGAACGCTCTCGGCAATCGTCCAACAGGCGTAGCGCGGCAGTATGGGGTGACGATAGGAACCGCATCAATCACGAACGATGCGGTTCGTTCCTCACCATCCTACAAAACCTTGTAGACGGTTATGCACCGCGTACCTTTTTGGGGCTAGGGATTCGGCTTTCTATATAACTTCTGTCCGTCAGCTCGCAGCCCTGCTCCCAGACTTCCGCCAGACGACACCTGACGATATTGCCCTTGCCTTCAGCTAGTCGTTATAATCGTCAACCTATACTGAATGTTAATCAATATCGGCTCTCCGACAAGGAACTTCCACCCCATAAGTTCACGCCCATGCTGGGCATACACAAATCATTCGCGGACGTATCAGGCTTCGCCTGAACCGCTGCTCAATTCCAACGTTAAATACAATAAAGATTCATGTGCAGAGAGTGGAGTATTTGGTGAAGAATCAATTAATATTTCTATTTTTGCTGTCAGCTTCTTTTGTTGCTCAAGCATCCGATGAGTGCGATTTGCCGGAGCATCTTTGCAAAGCACAGCAAGAATATGAACTGGCAGACGTAAAACTTAACCAGGTCTATCAGCAAATCATAAGAAAAATAGATTCAGACGATTTCAAAGATGGCTTGGCGCCAAAGGAAGAAATAAGAGAAACCCTTATTCAAAGTCAGAGGGTTTGGCTAAAGTATCGAGATGCCAATTGCCATGCTTATTACACCCTGTCTAGCGGCGGCACATCGCGAGACTGGGACCTTTTAAAGTGCGAAAGCAAAATGACTGCCGATAGGACCAAGCTCCTTAATGAGGTATACCTCGAAGGTAAAATGATCGGCGAAAAATAAAGGGCGGATCTTGCAATCACGCACCTGATTAATCCGCAGGCGGATTCGCTTCAGCAGTCCGCCATCATCAGTTCGGCAATGTAGGGCCATAGGATATGCCGGCCAAGAGCAGGCGCTTTAAGCGGCACGGTAAAGCGCATCCATCGCGGGCGATGCGCCTCGGCAACTGCTCCTGCATCGCCTAAAGCGCCTACTGTTGGTACTCTACCTTCCCCATCCATGGGGTCGTCGGCACATCCTATGGACTGCAACATTACTGCGGCCTTTTTCCGCCCTCTACATTCACCTGGGTTTTTCTTAATTTCTCCCTGACGATTTCCTCACGCTCGCCTATTTCCTTTTCGATCTGCACTTCCTCGACGACACGCGCCTCCTTATTAACAACCGGCACTTCGGCGTGCTCGACGATTTCTATTTCGCCTTCCTTAAAACCTGCCAGATCCGCCTCGGAAGCAGGCCGGTTTACGGCGTGTCTTTCAACATGCACATGCTCTTCGCGAAGCCTCAGATGCTCCTCGACCGGCTGCTCAATTATTTTGCTGCGCAGCTTGACCCGGCCCGTTTCCACTTCTCTTTTTCCTACGTTTAACTGCTCTTCAATAATAGGGATGGCATTTTCTCCGCTGGCCGCCTCGGCAATGGTTTTTTCCCTGCCGGTGGCCCCGACTGGCGCACAGGTGCCGATCGGTTCGGCAATGCCGGCCCGCTCGGCGGCGCCAGCCTGCTGCTCAGAGAGCCCTGCTTGTCCGGAAACGCCAGTGCCGTATTGGTAAGCCTGCTCATCCATGTCCAGAGCGCCCGCATCATCAAGAATGTTTGCCGCTTGAGCAGCCTGGCTCGGCGAGTCGGCATGGACAGTCACGATGGCGCCGCTTTGCCGGGCCACTTCGGTATAGGATCTTGCCGTATCCGTCCCAAATAGAGAGGTGAAAAAACTACTGAGCTTTTTTTCATCGCGTTGCTCGGATTTCTGTATGGAGATGTCAATATCCGCCCGAGAGAAACCATGAATTAAAAGTTGCTGCACGGCGTCTTGGGCATCGGAAGGATCATCGAATATGCCTACTACTGTCTGACTCATAATTTTTACCTATAAAGCTGATTTTCGATTGAAAACAAAGGTGTTTTGTCAGCATCCGTTTTGCTCGGCGCCATAGTAATCAGGGCGGTCAATGTTGAGGCGTTCAACGCTCACCGTCTCCTTGCTTAAATTCACTGATTGGGGTTCCTGCTTTTGATTCTGGCGTTTAGTTACATGTAACTCCTCGACTAGCATCAGGCGCTTTTCAACCACAGCCACTTCCATTGTTACCGGAATCACCATCGTGTCGCCCTCGTATCGGATTGAGGGCGGCGGTGAATCGATAAACTGGTTGATAGCGACCCTTTCCACCTGTATCTCCTCATGCATCAGCGGCACGGCGACCGTTTCTTCATGTTCTGTGACCCGTTTTGAAATTCGTATCTTTCCGGTCTCCACGACCCTTTTATCAATACGTAACTGTTCTTCAATAACGGGTATTACATCCACGCTCGCTATAGCCTGCGCTGGCTGATGCAATGTTTTTGGAGGATTATCCTTTTGACCCATGACTTTTCACCGACTGTAAACACTTTTCAACATGTCCATCTCTCTTCATTTGATTGAAAAGAAATCACGGCTTGCACAGAAGATCTGCGTGATCTGTGCCTAACTATCTGTTGAGTCATATCTTCCCCTCAAGTGCTTGAATTAAAAGAGATAGGGCTTCTTCCTGGAGAATAGCCACAGGCCATTTGCTCCCAGCAAAGGAATGTAAGCTACAACAAAAAGAACAAAACTTATGTACGCCACGGCACAAAAGCAAAGAATTAATTCTCTGAAGGCTGGGATCGTCCTGGAAAAAAATCCCTGACTCGCTCTGCAAAATCTTGCCCTGCCAGCCAGGGCTTCAAGCCAACAACGCGCCTTTCCCCATGCCCGCGTACCTCTGCTTTGCATGAGCTTTCAGCCATCTTGCGCTATATCGACTAAAATGACATTGTGCGCAGCGTCCCTACCTGTGCAGAGAAACGCCGATGCCAAAGCCCCGCATTCAGGCGATCATTCAATCAGCGGCTATCTGGAATAAAACCATGCCCTCTACCGTCAAAACCGAAAAAAGTTGGCTGCTTGCCTTGTTCGGGCTGCCGTTTTTTTGCGTCGGCGCAGGCTTCCTGCTGTTTTCCATTGTGCCGACGTTGCATGACGCTGCGCGCATGGCTTCCTGGCCGGAAACGCCGGGGACCTTGCTGCAGGCGCAGCTCGTTACCAGCCGTTCCAGCAAGTCCACAACCTACGGAGTAAAAGCCGACTATCTCTATAACGTCGGCGGACTGGACTATCGCGGCAGCCGTGTCGCCATCAACACGGGCAACGACAATGTCGGCGGCTTCCAGCAATCGCTGGGCAGTCGCCTGGAAAATGCCCGCATAAACAACCAGACGGTCAGCGTCTGGTATGACCCTTCCAATCCCGAAGATGCCGTGTTGAATCGGGACATTCGCTGGGGCCTGCTCGGTTTCAAATTGATCTTCGTCATCGTCTTCGGCGGCGCAGGCTTCGCGATGATCTATTTCGGCCTGCGCGGCACCAAAACCGCAGCGACACCGGCAAGCGGCGCGCAGCCCTGGTTGCAACGGCCCGAATGGCAAGGCGGCGTCATCCATTCCAATGCCAAAACCGGCACGTACTTCGTCTGGGGTTTCGCTGTATTCTGGAATCTGATCAGCACCCCTGCCGCCTTTTTCATACCGGACATCTGGCGCGAGAAAGGCGCGCTTGCGCTGCTGGTGCTGTTATTTCCGTGCGTGGGTCTGGGCCTGCTGTTCTGGGCGATCAAATCCACACTGGAATGGAAACGTTTCGGCGCGACGCCGATGACCATGGACCCTTTCCCCGGCGCGATCGGCGGCGATGTCGGCGGCGAGCTACTGGTCAATATCCTTTACCAGCCGTCCACAGCCTTCGAAGTGACTCTTAGCTGCATCAACAGCTACATTTCAGGCCGCGGTGAAGATCGTTCGCGCAGCGAAAAAGTCATCTGGCAGGACCAGGGATATGCCGAGGTCCATCCATCGATGCACGGTACTCGCCTGCAATACCGGTTTGAAGTGCCGGACGGGTTGCCGTCAAGTGAAGAGCACAGCGACAATTACCATTTGTGGCGGCTCAATATCCACGGTGATATGCCCGGTGTAGACTTAAAGCGCAGCTTCGAAATCCCCGTCTACCCCGGCAAAGAAAAATCCCGCCGCATCACCTCTCTCTCCACGCAACACCAACCATCCGGGCATGTACAACTCAGAGCAGACGCACTGTTGCCGCTGACCCGTACCGGCAGCCGCGTCGACATCTACTACCCAATGTGGCGCAAGCCGCTGAGCGCATTTGCCATCATGCTGTTTGGCGGCATCTTCAGCGGCGTCGGCGTATTCCTCTGGAAGCAGGCAACACAGGAAGGTTTCCCGCTGAACCTCATGAGCGGCATATTCGGTCTTGTCGGCAGTCTGATTGTGCTTTCCGGTTTATACGCTCTGTTCAACTCGCTGCACGTCCGGTTCGACGGCCATTCGCTCACTGCCGTTCGGCGCATTCTCGGCGTTCCGGTCAGCAACAAAACCTCCGCTTATCCGCTGATTCGCTCGATCGAAATCAAACAAAACGGCAGCAGCCAGTCCGGCAGTACTCATCACATCGATTACCAGATCATCGCCAAAACCGCCTCGGGGACTATTGTTTTGGCTGAAGGTTTGAATTCCCATAGCAAAGCGGAGCTGGTAGTGGATTATTTTGAGAAGCTGACGGGACTGAAGGATACACAGGCACTATCTGCCGCATAGGAGATGCGGCGGAATCCGTCCCACGGTTCCGCTCTGTGCTTCGGAGTCTGGAAAGCAACAAAAACAGAGGCCAATGCCGGCATCAGGCGCAGACCCCGGCCGCTGCAATGAATATTCATTGGCCTCGGGAAACGAAAAAATAAACACCCCACCCCAGCCAGCTCAAAGCCAGCAGCAGCCAGGGCAGCCAATGCTGCCGGTAAACAATCCGTTCCACAATTTCCATTTCCTGGTCCTCCGGCTCGGCAGAGTGCTGCTGCTGACTTGAAGCCTTCTTGAGCTTCCGGCTCAACTCCCTGGCCTTTTCCTTTTGCTGCTTCTTATAAAGCGCAATGCCTTTTTCAATGCCCTGGGCGATCAGTTTGGTTTGTTCCTTGGTTTGCCCCGGGCGCTGCGTCGCCCTGGCGATTTTCAGCGCTTCCGCCTGGGTTTCCGGCGACGGTTTTTGGTAAATGTTTTTGGTCATGTGATATATCAATAGTGGGTTTTTCTAATTCGCATAATCAGAGCGCTAGGGCTGGCTGGTATGGGGAAACCCATCATTTGCAGCCGATACGCTTAAAAATATAGAATTGTATCGCGAATGATGCGCCTCGTACCTCGCTCGGCACATTCTATGGATTATTTGAAATTATTATTTCCATATTCTTGCTATCTTATTTGATAAATCAGTTTTAAAAAGGCATTTTCGAATTTATAAGCTTGAGTAAAAACATAAAATACCTAAATATAAACATATTAGGTAACCAATGATGAAGTATGTCAGCATTAATCATGTTTGCTGTACTCAGGAACTTATTAACAAAATTTATTAGACCCAATTTGCTGTGTTCATGTCTATGTTTATAAATATTTTATTGCAAAACACATAATTCTGAATTTCAGGGAAAAATCTATGTTTTCGATTAAACCCAATCAATTTGCTGAAATGGCGGCTACTATCCGAAAAGATTATTTACTTGTGATAGTGTCAGATTTCTTCGCCCTGTTTGAGCAGTGTTACCAACGTCCATCTCGACTTGATTTTGAAGCGGCTTGGCGTATCGCCGATTATCTGTTTGATCAACTTCAAGGGAAACCCTGCCCAGAAGGTGAGCGTATTGAATACGAGTTTATCCATACGGTTTTATGTGCTGCCGAAAAAGGAGCAACGCCGGAGCAATTGCGCAAAGGCGTCGCAGTTTTCTGTCTTGCATTACCATCGTATGAGGCTGGACTCGTTTTGCTCGATAGTATTTGTGCATTGGAGCCGGAAAACAAATTTAAGGATGGTAGGTTATCATGAGTAAAAAAAAAGCTCTCACCATTAAAGCTAACAAACCTACAAAAGAGGAAATTCGCAAAGCGAAGGCAGCGGCTGCAGAAAAAGCCCGTAAGGCTCGTGAAGAAGCTCTTAAAATTCAGATGAAGAAAGATCAAGTTTGGCTCGATGAGAACAGTAAAACTATGTCTGATGATGAAAAAAATGAGCTTTTCCGTCAAGCGAGTAAAAAATGTAAGAACACAACAATGAAAGACGGCAAAATTATTGTAGCTTGTCCTTTGCCGAGGAAACTTGAATATTGTGTGAATGCGGATCCTTTTACTTGTCCCAATGGCAAAGCGGATACTGCACAGGGATGTAAACTCTCAAGCGCAGCCTCGCAAGCTCTAAAAAATGATACAACCTGCATTGATGGTGCTTTTGTATCGAATGCCGAGGGAGGTTCATATCTCTCGCCTTATGTGCCATGGGGACCCGTTTCAGGCGCGGCTGAGGATGGTTCGCCTATTCTTACAACAGGTAATTCTTCTGGGGTTACTATCGGTACTGGTGTCGATCTTGGAGCTATTAGTGATGAAACAAAGTATCTTAAAAGATTGGAAGATGCTGGTGTATCACAGGAGACTCGTGACCGTATAAAACCTTTTCTCGGCAAGAAAAGAGCCGATGCCTGTAAGGCTTTACGTGAGGCAAAGATAAAGGGACCGTTGATTCTACCTCAAAAAGATGTGGAATTGATTGATATAGATGCAATGAAGAGCCGAGTCCCTGAATTAAAAAAGCAGTTTGAGTCAGCTCGACTCAAACGAGTGAAAAATCTTAACGCACAAATAAAACGGGAACAGGCAAAAAAGAAAACAGCACCTGATCAAGCCAAGATGAAAGCTTGGCAAGAAGAAATTAACTCAACTTCAGGTTTCAGCGATATCAGTTGTTCACAGCAAACTGTTTTGTTTTCTACTCTCTATCACGAAGGCCGTATCAACAAGATACATAGCAAACCATTTATTGACGCGTTGCTCGAAGGAGACAATGAAGGCGCACGGAATGCTCTGGAGCAAAAGACTAAAAATAAAAACAAGCTGATCGCCGCCCGTGGCAAGCGTGAGTTATCGTATCTCAATGAACAGTGTCAACAACCTTGTGCAACAAAACCATAATATTGGATTTGCAATGTTATTTTCCTTTTCGAATGGCCAATGTAACGTAAAGTTGGCTGTACTATTGCTGATTTCCACTCTAATTTTTGCCTCATCAGAAGCTAAAGCAAAGGATTCAAAAAACGATATGATAAACGGAACCTGGATAATCGAAACAATACCGCCTGCTAATGCTGTTAAGTTATGTGATGAATACTTGCCCACTAGTACGCGTATTCACTTCCAAATATTAGGACCAACACGCCTTGCTGTTGAGGAGGAACGAACTGATGAACTGGGCGGTACTGTAGAACTTATTCCCCCTATATCAGCTGCGCTTTGTAGTGTCGGACTTGGGCAAAGCACGGAGTTTGGCAGTAATCTCTGTTCAAATGGCCAGCCAATAGTCGATGACAAAAAAAACGTGCAATTTGATGCTGATTTCACGTTCTTCCGGTTGACTAATGCTGACCTCGAAGATGTTGATAACCTCTTTTTCTCGGAACAGGGGGCGCACGAGGGCGCTAAGATGGTGACGGTCTCGGTAAATTATAAGGCTGTGCAATGGAATATATGGATGCGAAGCACCAATGAAATGATTTCAGAATGCTTAGTTGTGCTGCCTGGAAAAAACAATGTTGATAGCTTTCCAATGATTTGGCGGCGGCAACATTAAACTATTATCTCAATACTGTAATGACTATGTCGTTAGCAAAAATCATTCATTTTCATCTTTAGATGCCGTTCCTTGAGCTTCTTTTTCAGAGCCATAGGATGATGATATAGACTCCAAAGTGATGCTTGCTGCCATGTTCTGCATGAACGAAAGGAACCTCTCCCTCATTTGATAACTCGATTATGGTTTCTAATTCTTCTATCCAATATTCAAAGATTTTTCCAATCTCCAAGGGTGGATAGTTCTGAAATTTTTATTCCTTTGTTCATTTTTGTATGGGGCTAGACAGCTAACAAATTAGCCAAATATAACAAACTTTTCCCCAAGCCGACCGAGGCATTCCCCATCCGCGACGTTTATCCAATATCGGCCAATGTTTAAACATCAGAGGAATCTTACTCAGCGAATTGAATCAAATATAACAATAGCTTCGTTTTTCAAATAGAAAAGCACTGGGAGGATTATGAGCCGGCTGACATTGATTGAGTCGATATTTCCCCGCATGGTGGAACTGCGCAGGACCTTCCATCGCTACCCGGAGCTGGCGTTTGAGGAGGAGAGAACCGCTCTGGTCATTATGGAGGAACTGCGGCGTCTGGATATTCCTTTCGAATATGGCGGCGTGGGCGGCGGCATTGTCGGCAAGATCACCGGGCAGGACGATGGCCCGGCGATCGCATTGCGGGCCGATATGGACGGCCTGCCCGGCGACGAGACGACCGGACTGCCTTTTGCCTCTGTCAATCCGGGCAAGATGCATGCGTGCGGCCACGACGGCCACATGGCCATGCTCCTGGGAGCGGCGGCCATGCTCAAGGAAAACCCGCCGCCAGGCCGCGTGGTGCTGATTTTCCAGCCGGCCGAAGAGCGAGGGGGCGGCGCCAAAGTGATGATCCAGTCCGGGGCGCTCGACCGCGTGAAGGCGATCTTCGGCGGCCATGTGATGCGCCAGTTCAGGGTGGGCGAGATCATGGTCGCCCATGGCACAATTACCGCCCAGTCCGATAAGTTCACCATCCGGATACGCGGGCGCGGCGGGCATGGCGCGCGGCCTCATGAGACTGTAGATGCCGTAGTGGTCGCCGGTTTGCTGATCATGGCAGTGCAGACCCTGGTATCGCGAGAAATCAGCCCGTTTCACCCTTCGGTGGTGACTATCGGCCAGGTACAGGCCGGCACGGCGGCCAACGTCATTGCCGAGCATGCTGTTTTACAGGGCACGATTCGAACCACCGAGCGCCCGGTGCGAAGACACATCATCGAAGGACTCAAACGCATAGCGAAAGCGACCGGCGCTCTGCATAACGCGATCGTCGATGTGGAAATTTCGGAAGGCTACCCGCCCGTGGTCAATACCCAGCAAGAGGCGGAGATCGCCAGACTCGCGGCGCTTAAGGTAGTCGGGCAGCAGGGGCTGGTCCCTATCGATAATCCGAGCATGGGGGCAGAAGATTTCGCCTATTATCTCAAGCAAATCCCGGGCTGTTACGTCCGTTTCGGCGCCCGGCGCGAAGGCTGGGAAAACATCCCCCTGCACAATCCGGCCTTTGATTTTGATGAAGAAGCCTTGAAGGTCGGAGCGGCCTTCTTCGACGAAGTCGCCAGGGAAGCGATCAGAGCCTATGCCCAGGAAGCCTGAGCACATAACGCATCCGGACTTTGAGTTCAAGGCCTGCGCCGATGCCACGCTGGGCATCGAAATCGAGTTTCAACTGCTGGATCCCGTGACGCTGGATTTGACGGACGGCATATCGGCCCTGCTGGACAATTATCCCGAAACGCCGGCAATCAAGCCGGAGCTGACCCAATGTTCCGTTGAGATCAACTCGAAGGTATGCGCAAACATCCGGGAACTGGAAGCGGATGTGATGTCGCTGGTCAGGACGTTAAAGGAACGCTGTGATGCGCTGGGCATGGCCCTTTGTACCGCCGGCACCCATCCTTTCTGCCGGCATCCGGTCGGCATTACCCCGCGGCCGCGTTATCTCGCCATCGGGGAGAAGATGGGCTATCTGTCGCGCCGGCTGAAAACCTTCGCCCTGCATGTCCATATAGGGATGCCTTCCGGCGATGCGGCGCTTGCCGTCATGACCCTGCTCAAGCCCTATTTGCCCATCTTGTTGGCATTATCGGCCAGCTCGCCTTTTTGGGAAGGAGAGGATACCGATTGCGCCTCATTCCGCCAGCGGTTTCTGGCGATAATGAGAGACTACGGCGTGCCGCCAAGCTTCGGTACCTGGAGCGATTTTGCCGAATTCTTCAGTCACACCCGCGCAGCCGGGCTGAGCTTGATCTGCCGCGATATCCACTGGGATCTTCGCCCTTCCCCCGGCTTCGGCACCCTTGAAGTCAGGGTGATGGATGCGCTGCCCACTGTGCGCGAGAACATCATGATGGCGGCGTTGACATACACCCTGATCGTCTATCTCCTGCGTTGCCACGAACAAAAAGCATTGGGCCATCTTCCTCCGCAGCACTGGTGGATGGAAAAGATGAATCATTTCAACGCCTCCTGCTGGGGGCTGAATGCCGACTATATTGTCGATAACCAAGACCATAGCAGCCCTATCAAGGCAGTGATTGAGGAGACCTTCCGGAAGCTGGCGCCAACCGCGCTTGAACTGGGAACCACAGACTACCTGCGGCATCTGGAAAATCATCTTGTCAACAAACCCAGCTATCTTCGTCAACGTCGGCTTTTTCAGGAAACCGGCTCCTTAAGAACCGTGGCCGCCACGCTGGTCAGGGAATTGGAGGAGGAGCTGGCAACCCGCTGAATATCCGCCGCGTCTACCGTGGGACCGCAGCCCTTGCCAGGGCATTGGCTGGCTGGTTGTGCAGACGGGGGATAGCGCGAAGGGTAAACCGCTTCAGGCTTGCTGCCTGCCTGCGCAGCTCATTGAGCCGATTATCGCCGCGGTGTTCGTCCCATAACTGCACCAAACTCCGATTGTCGGTGTAAAGCCATAGCCATTTTTGCTGTCTTTCCGTGGCGCATTGCACGACGGCTGCCAGTGCGGCCAGTTCAGCAGCGGGTTGCCAAATAAAAAGCGTGTCTGGCTGCCGTATTTACAAGCTTTTTCACTTCATTCACGAAACACAAGCTTATCCACAAAAACTGTGGATAACTCTGTTAAAAAAACAGGGAATTCATCCCCAAACCCTTGTTATTCAGTCATTTGAATCAGTTTGGCTAAAAGTTGGCCGAGTGCGAGATACTCCTAATAAAGTTGGAGCGCCGAATTCATCCTCTTCCTTAAAGATTTTCCACATTCAACAGTATGACTTCAATTTCCTCGGTGATTTCTTCCTGTCGATGGATCTGAAATTTCCGGCGCAGTTTTACCGTGTCATTGTCGAGATGCAGCACCGCGCCGTCCAGATGCTGCAAGCGCAGGTGATTTTCCGCCATCAGCGACGTGTAGCAGAGCTTATGCATTACGGCGAATAAATAATGCTCCACCATGTCTGCGAAGAAATCGGCCGGATCAAGGTTCAGCAGCGGCGGAAAACCGGAGCGGGGATGGCTCTGAGCAGTTTGCTGAAAAGGCGGCAACAGGGTCAGATGAGAGAGCCGGTTAAGCGCGTTGTCGTGATAGATGGCTTTCAATTCAAAGAAACCGCGCGTTTCCTGCAAAGAAGTAACTGTGCCGAGCAGGCGGTTAACGACGTCGGGTACTTCTTCCGCCGTATTGGCGCCTTCTATCGTAGCTATCGGTTCGGGATAAGCATCCGGCCACTTGTTGACCAGCCTGCTGCCGATAATAATGACGTCCGCGTAGGCCGCCGTCGCCATTTCATTGATCAGGCTGTCATTGAAATCACCGCAAAGGCCCCGCTCGGACCCGATCACAATAACGATAGGGGCCGCGCTGCCAGCGGTATCCGGTACATAAGGGTAAAACGTAAGGAAATCCGCGGCCGCATCTTCAATGGCTTCGACGACCTTGTTCTGCACGGTTTGAAAGCGGAGCAATTTATGAATTTCTATAAACGCGAGATTTTTCATCGAGTTTAAAATACTCCGGATGTCCTCCATCTGGCCGATGTGCTGCCGCAGACGCCGGCTTTGGCTCATGGCTGCAGCTCCGGCTTGATGCCCAGCCAGTCTCTGACAGCTTGCAGCCACTGCTCGGGGCTGCTGTTCAGCGTCAGCGACGTTTCACTAATGCCTCGCTGGAGCCGTGCCAGAAAATCTTTGATGTCCTCCGGCTTGGCCTGGTCGAACAAGTGTTCGTTGAAGGCGATCAGCCAGGCGAGTTGAAAAGCACTGCTGAGCGGACTCAGCCGGTCCTGCTTGAGAATTTCCCGCAGCACGCGCCCGCGTTGAATCCGTGCCTCCATCGAGGCCTCCAGGCGCTGGCCGAACCGGGAAAAGGCTTCCAGCTCCAGAAACTGCAGATAATCCAGCTTCATGCGTCCGGCCTGGCTGCTGATGCTCGGATGCTGGGCCTTGCCGCCTATCCGCGAGACCGACTTGGCGATGTCGATGGCGGGGCGGAATCCCGATGCGAACAGATTGGCATCCAGATAGATCTGGCCGTCGGTAATGGAGATCAGATTAGTAGGAATATAGGAGGCAATTTCGCCTTGCTGGGTTTCGACGATGGGCAGGGCCGTCATGCTGCCGCCGCCGTTTTCGGCATTCAGGCAGGTCGAGCGTTCCAGCAGCCGGGAATGCACGAAGAAAATATCGCCGGGATAGGCTTCGCGCCCGGGCGGGCGGCGCAACAACAAGGACAGTTCGCGGTAGGTCCTGGCGTGGGTCGACAAGTCATCATAGATGACCAGCGTGTCGCGGCCCTGCGCCATCCAGTATTCGGCCAGCGCGCAGCCGGCGAACGGCGCGATATATTGCAGGCCGGGCAAGGCGCTGGCTTCGGCCACGACGCAGACGGTGTAGTCCATGGCGCCTTGTTTTCTCAAGGTTTCAATGGTCTTTACCACGGTCGATCGTTTCTGGCCGATCAACACATAAATGCAGACCACATTTTTATCTTTCTGATTGATCACGGTGTCGATCGCGATCGAACTGCGGCCCAGGCCTTCGTCGCCGATCAGCAATTGCCGCTGGCCTCTGCCGATCGGAATCAGGGTATCGATGATTTTAATGCCGGTATACAGCGGCCTATGAACAAAATCCCGGGCGATAATCGGCGGCGATGCTTTTTCCAGACAGCTCCGCTCGACGGAGACCGGAGCGGGGCTGCCGTCGAGCGGCGCGCCCAAGGGATCGACCACCCTGCCGATGAAAGTGTCTCCGACCGGTATGCTGGGCGCATGCTTGGACAGACGGACCGGCGTGCCGGCCGTCAGCGCTTCGGTTTCATACAGCAGGATCGCTCCGACCAGGTCGCGGTTGAGGTCGAACACCATGGCCCGGCTGCCGTCGCCGAAAACCAGAATGTCTTCGATGGCTGCCGAAGGCAGTCCCTTGATCCAGGTAATGCCGTCCCCGACCGTTACGACCGTGCCTTGTTCGGTGACCCGAAGCCCCGGCTGATACTGATCCAGCCAGGCGCTTTGCTTGTTTACCAGGTCGGCGGCTTCGGGTTCAATCAGATCCATGGGCAATCTCGGCAAAACCGGCTAGTTCATGCTGCAGGTTGGCGTGCAGGACCCAGGCGCCGATGTCGATGCGCAGGCCGGCGATCAGCTCGGCATCCTGGGCATAATGAAACACATCGGGCCTGTCGATGAGCGCCCCCAGCTTTTGCTCCAGCTTTTGCCTTAACTCGTCCGGAAGGGGATAGGCGCTGGTAATGAGGATGGACACCGATTTTTCAGCGTCTAGCATTTTCAGGCAGCGCCTGCATTCCTCGGGCAACTCATTGAAATGCTCCAGCAGCATGGCGCACAAGCGCGCTTCCAGTTCGGGGCCGGCGGCTTGCCGCAGCACCAGGCCGGCAAAGCGGGCGCCGTTCTGCAGCGCTTTTTCTTCGGCCTGACGCTGAATATCATGCTGCTGACGGGACAGGATGACTTTGGCTTTTTGCCGCTCCTGCTCAAGATCGGCCTGTAACTGGTCCATTTGCGTTTTTCTTTCGGCCTCGATTTCCCGGCGCAGCACACCGGACGCGGCCTGTTTTTCCTGCTCCCACTCGTTTTGCCGGTTTTCGTAGTGTTGGCGCAAATCTTCGGCTTCCTGCCGCAATTTCTGGGCATCGGCCAGTGTCTGATCGATGTACTGTTTGCGCCGGGCAATGACGGCCAGAACCGGCTTATAGAAAAGCCGTTGCAAGATCCAGATCAGGATCAGGAAATTGGCGATTTCAAGCGCAAAGGTGGTGAGGTTGAATTCCATGGCTGCCTGGCTTGATTACTTGGTGATGAGCTCGAGCAATGGATTTCTGAACAAGACGATCAGAATAATCACCAGGCAGTAGATAGCCAGCGATTCGATCATCGCCAGCCCGATAAACAACGTCCGCATGAGCGACTGTTCCGATTCCGGCTGGCGGGCCAGCGCTTCCAGCGCGCTGCCGATCGATTTCCCCATGGCCAATGCCGGCCCTATGACGCCTATGGCGATGCCGATAACGGCGGCGACGGTAGAACCCAGCACGATTAAGGAGATGTCTGTCATATCTATTCCTGTTGATTATTAAGTTGTTGGGATTGTATCGCACCGGCCAGATAAATCAGCGCCAGCATGCCGAAAATATAAGCCTGCACCAGCGCTTCGATGATATGCAGCATCAGGATCGGAACCGGCGCGAGAAAACCTGCGACCAGCAATACCAGCATTGCCGCCGTTTCCAGACTCATGATATTGCCGAACAGACGGACCGCCAGCGCCAGCGTTCGGGTAAGTTCGCTGATGATATGAAAAGGCAGCAAAATCGGGCTGGGCATCAGATAATGATGCAGATATTTTTTTAGCCCCTGCGTTTTGATACCGAACCAGTGCACCGAAAAAAACACCAGCACGGCCAGCGCCGAAGTGACCGAAAGATCGCGTGTCGGCGAATGCAGGCCGGGTATTAAGCCAAGCAGATTGGCAACGATCAGAAACAGCCATAAGGTCGCGATAAAAGGCATGATCTGCCGGCCGTGTACCGGTTCGACTGCAAGGATGGCTTCCTCCAGCGCGGAAACGATACCTTCCACCGTAGCCTGTAAGGGGCCGGGCATCATGTCCAGATGTCGGGTGACAAGCCAGGACAGCACAGCAATGAACAGCATGATGCCCCAGGTGGTCAGAATGGATAAGCTGATAGCCAGTGGCCCGAGCGTAAAGATAAATTCATTTTCCATGATTTAATTTACCAGAGAGACTATCCAAAGCTTTATTTATTTTGAATGAGAAAATAAACGTTAAAAATACCGACCACAATGCCGGCAAACATCAGGCTGAGAGTCCAGCATATCGGAGAGCCCGGCATGATGCTGTCCAGCCAGTGGCCCAGGTAGACGCCGCCGATGATGGGCAGCACCATGACCAGCCCAAGCGTTCCGAGATAGACCGTTTGCGCAAGCAGATTCGGGCGTTCCCGCTCCGCCTTTTTCATGCGCCTGACCTGATTGTCTACCTGCTGTTTTAATCGCCGCCGGTGCGTCATAGCATTTCCCACTTGAGCGCCCGGAGCCGCGTCAGCATGGCCTGTTCCATTTTTTGCAGGCTGGTTTTGGTCGCGCGCAGATCTTCTTCCTCGGCTATGAATTGCTGTTCCAGTAATGCGCTGATGCGGTCGAGGTCTGTATCTACCATGAAGCGCCGCGTGCTGAGCGTCAGCTCGTTATTGTTGAAATACAGGACCGCGCCGGGCAATGCCAGGTATTGCCAATCCTCTTCGCCTTGCCGAAAGCGCGCCAGACCGAAGACGAGCGTGGTCATGAACCGGGCATGGTTGGCGCGAATGCCGAAGTTGCCCGACGCATCCTCGCCGATGAAGGCCGTTACGCCCGTTATGCGCTGTTCCTGGGTGGCATCGTATAATTGCAGTGCGAATGCTTTCATGCCGGTTCCTGCATGCTGCCGCGCATATAACACTGGGCTTCGGGCAAGTCATCATAATTCCCGGCCAGAAAAGCCTCGCAGTCGGTCAAGGTCTGCTCGAGCGGAACCGAGACGCCGGTTTGCCGGGTGTGCTGGGCCAGAACCGCAAACGGCTGGGTCAGATAGCGCTGCAATTTGCGGGCGCGCATGACGATTTTCCGGTCCCGTTCGGACAATTCCTCGATGCCCAGCATGGCGATGATATCTTCCAGTTCCTCATAGCGCGCCAGATGCTCGCGCACGCTCTCGGCCACGTTGTAATGACGGTCGCCCAAGGTATGGCGGTCCATCAGGTGGCTGCCGGAGCGCAACGGGTCGACGGCGGGGTAGATGCCCTTGCTGGCCTGGTCCCTGGACAGAATGACGGTGGTGTCCAGATGGCTGAGAATGGCGCTGACTGCCGGATCGGTCATGTCGTCCGCCGGCACGTAGACGGCCTGAACCGATGTGATGGCGCCGTGGCGGCTGGACAGAATGCGGTCCTGCAGTTCGGCGACTTCCGTGGTCAGGGTCGGCTGGTAACCCACCGTGGCCGGCATGCGGCCGAGCAGGCTCGATACCTCGCTGCCGGCCTGCACGAACCGAAAGACGTTGTCCATCACGAACAGGACTTCCTTGTGCAGGGTATCGCGCAGGTATTCGGCATAAGTCAGAGCCGACAGGCCGACGCGGAAGCGCACGCCGGGCGATTCGTCCATTTGCCCGAACACCATCAGGGTGTCGGACATGACCTTGGCCTGCTCCATCTCCCGCCATAATTCATGGGCTTCGCGAATGCGCTCGCCGACGCCGGCAAACACGGAAACGCCCTGGTGGATCGCCGAAACCGCATGGATGAATTCCATCACCAGTACCGTTTTGCCGACGCCGGCGCCGCCGAACAGCCCGGTTTTGCCGCCTTTGACGAAAGGGCACAGCAGATCGATGACCTTGATGCCGGTCTGCAAAATGCCGCTGATGCCGGTCGCTTCCGACAAGGCCAGCGGTTTCGAATGGATATTGCGGAATTCGGTTTGAGGCAGCGGACTGCCGCCGTCCAGCGGCTCGCCGAAGATGTTCAATAACCGCCCTAGGCATTGTCTGGAAACCGGAAGCTGCAGCGGCGCGCCGGTGTCGTAAACAGTCAAGCCCCGGCTCAGGCCCGACGTGCCGTGCAGCGTAATCGCCCTGACATGCCTTTCATCGAGATGCTGATGCACTTCGAACATGTAGACGGTATGATCGAAACGGGTGCATAAAGCCTGGCGCAAGGGCGGCAGCCGGTCGCAGTCGATAATGACCACAGGGCCATGAATTTCGGCGATGATCCCGATCGGATGTCGATCTTCTTGTTGAACCGGCAAACTATTCAATGGTGCTCGCTCCGCTGATTGATGATGGATGCGCCTGGCGCTTTCATTTTCCGGCAACTCCTCCGCGCCTTGATTATTAGTATTACAAAACGCAGTCCTCACGGCAACGGGAGATGCCCAAGTTTTGTGTCTATGAAGAAGCATGCATTTTTACCTCTGAACCGAAAAGCGGCCTGCCATTAATTCGATTATGTGACAGACTTCACAACACAAATTAAAAATATGGTCTAGCCTAGCGTCCTGCCTATGCGGCAGGTATGCCCGCCATCTTTTGCGAGGCAAGAGATCAAGCATACGCTCAATTCAAATACTTTAATAAAAATAAGGATTTAAAAATGGATTTAAAAATGAAGAAAAAACATTCCTTAACGCTATTGGCATTGGGACTGATGCTCTCACTCAATGCCAACGCCGCATTTATTAATGGCAGCTTTGAAACGCCGCGTTTTACGCCGGGTACTGCCGACTGGACACTCTACTCTGACAGCACCGAAGGAATAGGCTGGAAAACCACTGCTACTGACCACCAGATTGAGTTATGGAGCGATAACTTTCAAGGAGTCGCCGCTTATGATGGCGCCCAGTTCGCGGAATTGAATGCCAATCAGGTATCCACGCTTTACCAAGACGTTGCCGGCATCGCAGCGAACAGCATTTTAGATTTTCATTTCGCTCACCGCGGCAGGCTAGGCGCCGACACCATGCAATTGGATATCGTTGACCTGGGTGCCGACAACCTGTTCGGAGGCGGGGACGATACTACACTGTTCAGCAACCAATACAGCGATGACAACACGGCCTGGGGCTTTTACACCAGCGATGGCCTGGCACCCATCGTTGCATTAGGCAATACCCTTCGTTTCTCTTATATCTCGATTGCAGCGGCAGGCGGTAACCCGGCTGTCGGCAACTTCATTGATGCGGCCGACTTTGGCGTTGGCGTAAATGATCCTTCGCCAGTGCCCGTTCCTGCCGCCTTCTGGTTATTCGGTTCGGCACTGGCCGGATTGGGCGTTTTCGGCAAACGCCGCACTGCCTAAGACATCAACCAAAATGGCACGGTCTGTTCAGCCGGAAACCTAAGATTTCCGCACTATAAAGAAACCCGCCCGGCGAAAGCTGCTGCGGCGGGTTTTTTATTTCTCTTCCCGTCTGTGGAGTATTGCCGGCCGCCATCGTTAGTTTGACAGGATGTGTCCCGGGATGAGATACATCAATTGCAACCGATGCGCTTCCACATGCCGGCGCATCTTATAGCCTTAAGGAAGATCGAAAATGACTATTGCGATTAAGCCGGCAGCACCGGAACAATCCCCTGAAATAGCAGAGATGGTGGGACAGTTGCTGGCAGAAATAATGAGCAGAATCGATGTAAAAGCTTTCAATTTTGATCGTAACCAAACTGCGGAAAGACTGCGGCGGTTTTTGGCGGATCAGAAATACCTCGTGTTTGTGGCAGAAGACGCAGGCAAGCCGGTGGGATTCATAGCGCTTTATGAAAGCTATGCGCTCTATGCTGAAGGAGCGTTTGGAACAATAGCGGAGCTTTACGTACGCCCTCAATACCGTTCACAAGGCGTCGGTAAAAAACTCATCGACAGGGCAAGAGAGCTTGCCGCGGTGAAGGAGTGGACCCGGCTCGAAGTTACGACGCCGCCTCTTCCCCAGTTTGAAAGAACGCTCGAATTCTACGGGAAAGAAGGATTCACTATTACAGGCGGCCGCAAGCTCAAGGCAGGCCTGTGATGTACAAGCCTTAATGATCGCTTTGAAAGGCTGCGTTCTCTTTCGTTGCGCTCCTGGCAAGCCGCCCCGTGTCAAGATGAACCTGCCAGCCAGGCGTTTGTGCCGATACTCACAAAAGCCGATGAGCTGATTGTCCGCCGGTAATTATTTTACAGCCGCTACCAGCTTCTTCGGCTTAATCTCGGCAAATGAGCCGCGTTCCTTGATATATAACCCCGCCAGAAAAGCGCCGCCGACCATTAACATACTCCATAGAAGAGGATGAAATTTGGTTTGTTGATACAGGCTATTTTCCAGAACGAAGCGCTCTTCCGCGCCTCGCTCATGCAGTCTGGAGTTGGTTGCATAAAGGCCGTCAGACCGGTTTGCCTCTGCCTTTTTGCCCGAGTTCTGCCTTGAATCGATCATGGTTTCATTCATTTTCTCATAGAGACGGGGCGTGTGCAGGGCCATGACAGAATTAAGCTTCGCCATGTCGCCGACAAAAAATTCCCGTTTCGCGTGTTCAGCGCAGTAGAGTATAGCTTCGGCGACAAGCTCCGGCGCATACACCGGCACTGGCAGCTTCGGCTCATACGACAGATAATTTCTTGCATCCTCAGGAAATGGCGTGTGAGTCGCTGTCGGTTTAATCAGCGTCACGGATACCGGCAGGCCATCAGCTTCAAGCTCCATGCGCAGGCTATTGGTGAACCCTTTGACGGCGTGTTTCGAAGCCGCATAAAGGCCTTGCAGCGGTAAGGAAGCATCGGAAGCTTCGCTGCCCACATTGATGAGCGCTCCGCCTTTGCTGCGCAAATGCTCCACGGCGATCTTGGAGCCGTTGACCACGCCCCACAGGTTCGTTTCGAACAAACGGCGCAAATCTTCCTCCGGCACGTCCATTATCCGCCCGTAAATGGAGACGCCCGCATTATTCACCCAAGTGTCATAACCGCCAAACTCGGCGATGGCTTTATCCGATGCGGCCTGCAGCGCACTTTTGTTGGCCACGTCCGCAACCGCATAAATGGCCTGTCCGCCAGCGGCGATTATTTCATCCGTCAAATCGCGCAACGCTTTCTCATTCCGTGCAACAAGAGCCACTTTGGCGCCCTCTTTCGCCGCCAGACGCGCCGTCGTCAGGCCGATACCTGAAGTGGCGCCCGTAATAACCAGAGTTTGTTCTGCTAACGGTTTTAAATTCATATGCTTGCCTCGTGTCTGTGTCTCCGGTTTACATTCGCCTTGTTACAAGACGGGAGGTTAACTCATCAGAAAATACCCACTGAATCAGCACACAGCATCGATGCCTCGCTTCAAGCCCATGAATTTTTTTATTCAGCGGCAACAGCTGGCATTTCTAACGAACAAACAAGGTTAGTCCTTTATCAGAAAATTTCCGTACGGTATCCAACCGACATCCGGTAAAGTACCCGTAGGTTTTGACAGTTAGCTCGACGGCGTTATGGGTGCGGGCTTGATCTTTCAGTCTTCTCATAACAGCCGAACCGGAAGCGCAAGAGCCTGCTGCGCTTTGGGCCGGCAGGCCGTTCACCGATGATGCACGCCGGCACGTTCGGGTTGATAGGTAATTTCCTTGATGCGCACTCGCAACACGCCACCGCCCGGCTTGGGCCATTCGATTTCATCGCCTTGAGAAAGCCCAAGCAAGGCGCTGCCAACAGGTGCAAGAATGGAAATCCTCTCGCCCGAAGCGTCAATATCCTTGGGATAGACAAGCCTCAGGCAGAACTCCTCGGACGAAGATTCGATTTCAAACCTCACAGTGGAATTCATCGTTACCACTGTGGGCGGAACATCCTCCGGATCTACTATTTCCGCACGCGCCAGCTCACGCTCCAACTCGTCCTTTCCCGGAAAAGACTTGCCCGGTAATGAATCAATAAGACTCTCGAGCCGTTCCGCGTCTAGCGACGAGATTATCAATTTCGGTTTCGCATACATTTCAGGTCTCTTAGGTTTCTGTTAGTACGAATGCATAAGCCTAACATGACGTATATAACATCAAATGTTCGTATAACTTAATTTACCGTCTGTCTTTCGTGATGTTTCAATTGATCGTTTTTATTGTTGCCAGTTCAGACGAATAGCTCAGGGTGTACAAACTAATCCGGCATAGCCTCTTTTGCCCGACAGCCAGGTAGGGTATGCATCGCATACCTTTTTTGAAGTTTGATTCATGAAGATAATGCGTGATGAGTAACCTGCTTCATTAACCCTTCAATCTCCTCATAACAGCGGAACTGGATGTGCAAGTCGCCAGCAGCTTGCCGCCGGGACTTTTGACTTCGGCCCGCAGATCAACCTGCATGGGCGTTATTTTTACCATATCCAGAAACTCGCCTTGCATTGCCTTGAAGATTTTGGGCGGCAGTTCCAGCCCGTATTCGGTCCTGCCGACTCCCTGATTTTCACTGACAGATAATCCTGTATCGAGTTGCCCGCGCTTTGGGTTAAACAAAAGATCAATTCCTACAAATGGTTATCGCCTAAGCGCCCGTTCAAAGACAAAAATCGAATAGCCATGCACCAGTGTTCTCATAAAAACGTTAAACAGCAGCATGGGCGCTTTTACCGATCCGTACTCCACGGCTTTGCCGGCGATGGAATGCTTTTGAGCGATCTGATAGCCGCAGCGGCAGAATAATTCGGCGGGATTGGGCAACGTATACCTGAAATCGGCGCCCAGCCTGCCCAATTTCTGCTGCAGGGTGTAGCTGTATTTGTTGAAAAACTTTTCCGTCATGAGGTCGCAGACCAGTTTATGCGCCGGAAACAACCGGCGCAAGGTTTTCAGGGTCTGCCTGATGGCATCTTCTTGCAGATAAATAAAAACGCCTTCTATGACGACCATGACGGGCTCATCGGTGGAAAATGCCTGCAGTTTCTCTTCCAGCGATTCGGTTTCAAAATCGATCGCGATGCGTTGCAGTCGGTTTTTGCATGCTTCAACCGGCAGCCGCTCGTTTTTATAGGCGATGATTTGCGGCTCGTCCAGTTCGATCCATACGCCGCCGTCAAGCCGGTAGGCACGGCTGTCAAAGCCGGCGCCGACCAGGATGATCTTCAAATCGGGATTCCCGACCAGCGCCTGCCGTATGCAGTCGTCGATAATCCTATGCCTTGCCACATTGCCGGCATTGGGATTGGTTTCTTCTTTGAAAGCGGAAAAAATGTTCAAGCCGCGCTCATCCATAAAAACCCTGGCGTAGGTGTCCCGGCAGACCGGGTTTGCAGTTTCGGCATCCTGCATGCGGACCCCGCAGCAATAAAAAGCGGTATTGGATATCGGTTTCATAGTGTCCTTTTTTGGGTGGAGGTAAAGGTTTTGTCGCGTTTTTTGTTGCAGATATTCATAGCCAGGCGCATCCGCCGGCAGCAATCACGATTAAGGCCGCTAGAGCGTCCGTTCAGGGCGTGAGAGAAGTTCGGGCTCAGAAAGGCAACCGGCGCGATCGGCAGCGGTGCGAATGAAGGTTGCAGAAGTACGGGCATGAAAGCTCCTTGTATGCCTGATGTGGAAGCAGCCATTGCCGCTTATTATCCATGTTAGAAATCATTTTAAGCATTTTTCAAGCACGGATCAATCCGGCGCATCAGCTTCCGTCTCATGCATTTGATGATGTTTTGTTTGAAGAATGTGTGGAATGACACAGTTTTAGTGCGACAAATGCCCTATTTTAAACGCTTCAACCAGAGGCAAAGCCGCTACGGCACTGGTTTTCCAAAGGCAAAACCTTTAATACGCTGCAGATTGCATGCCAACTATAGAGGCATATTGTCGCGCGTCATCATGTCGCATTTTCAAAGAGCTCCGGGATGGATACACTGCCCCCAACTCTTGTATGCGCTCTTTATGAGAACTTGAGTTCTTTTTTATCCTTCCTTTCAAATGCGGGCTTTCCGCCCGCATTCTTTTTCAGCTCATTAAATCCAAGATTGAATATTTAAGGAGTGTTATGATTTTTTTCGATAAGCAGAACTTTCAATTCCCTCAAGATCTCGATCTGGAAAACAAGCTGTTTTTGCCGACATCGAAGCTCTATGCGCAGTTGAACGTCCAACTGCAGGCGCTGTATCAGGATATCCGCACAGCACTGATCGATAGCCATGCGCTGATAGCGTCATCGGCCAAACAGTTGTATGAACAACCGGGGCCAACCCTGGCAGCCTGGTATGATCAGGCCGCTGGCCGCGCTGCCGAACTTCAGGCACAAATCAACGAAGAGCTGTTGCCGAAAGCACAGGCCTCTTACCAACAGCTTGTTGCCGATGTAGCCGATGCGGGGCGTGAAACACAGCTTTATCTACAGAATTTCATGGAAAATCCTGAAGCCGCTGCAGCGGCGGCGATCCAGCCCGTCACGGCTTACCTTGCTGCAGCGACCGAAGCGGCTGAAGCGGCATTGGTAAGCGGTTATTACGCCTTAGGCAGCCTGATCAGCCAACTCATGAAGCAGCCTGCTGAAACACTGGAAGCCTCTATTCATTACCTGCTGTCGGAGTTGCTTGAGCTCTATTTTCGGGCAATCTCTTCGTTATTGATACAAATTTAGCCGCAGCAGCGACATCGTTCCCACGCTCCGGCGCTCATCGTTATACACAAGTCCACGAAAGACTATAGTATAACTAAAGAGACTCTTTGGAGAACGGCTATGAACGATTGGGCACACGAAGAAGTCAAGTC
>NZ_JAZHOC010000023.1:0-44743 GCF_036553575.1 Methylobacter sp. Wu1
GTTCGACCCGTGGGTCTTCCAGCGTTGAAAAAACTTCCTGTAAACTCAAGGCCACTGTTTGCTCTCCAAAATGCTCAGTATCTCTGATTTTTATGACAATTTATATGCGCTTGCCCTGATTTTAAACGGCGGCCGTTTTTTTCATGTGACGATTGCAGAAAATCGGTTTTTATCGATAGGAGCTGCGGCCCGCACCGCGCCAATGATTGAATGCTGAGAGAAAAAGAGACGAAGCCATTCAGACCGGACAAGCAATCGATGACCCTGATTTCGCCGGACCTATTCTGATATAATTAGCATTTTTTATCAGGTCGTAGGCATTTAACCATGTCATCAGCAGCAGGTCAGCAACAAGGCGCCAATATTCAAAACAGCCATCCTCACCACGTCATCATTATCGGCGCCGGGCCTTCGGGCAGCATCGCCGGAGCCTTGCTGACAAACAAGGGCTATCGCGTCACGATTCTGGAGCGCAATCTGTTCCCGCGCTTCAGCATCGGTGAAAGCCTGTTGCCGCAATGCATGGAATTCATCAAGGAAGCCGGCATGCTGGAAGCCGTCATTAATGCCGGATTTCAATACAAGGACGGCGCCTCGTTCGTGCGCGGCTGCAAATACACCGATTTTTCCTTCGAAGACAAGTTTACCGCCGGCATCGGCACGACCTTCCAGGTACAGCGCGGGGCATTCGACATGCTGCTGGCGCAGGAAGCCGAGCGCATGGGCGTCGAAATCCGTTGGCAGCAAGAGGTCTTGGAGGCCGATTTCTCGGCCGACAGGCCGAAGCTGACTGTGCGCGATGCGTCGGGCGAATTGTCGACCTGTGAAGCCGATTTCGTGCTCGACGCCAGCGGTTTCGGCCGCATATTGCCAAGACTGCTGGATCTGGAATCGCCTTCGGGCTTTCCGGTCCGGCAGGCGTTGTTCACGCATATCGAGGACCGCATCGACGCCGATGTGCGCTTCGACCGGAACAAGATCCGCATTACCGTGCATCCCGACCATGAAGACGTCTGGTTCTGGCTGATACCGTTCAGCAACGGCCGCAGCAGCCTGGGCGTCGTGGCCCGACAGGAATTCTTTGATGCGCTGCCCGCTGACAACAAGGTGGCGTTGCGGCAGGTCGTGGGCCAGGACCCGAGCCTGACGGCACTGCTGGGCAAGGCCGACTTCGACAGCCCCGTGAACACCATTACTGGCTATTCGGCCAATGTCAAAAGCCTGTACGGCGAGGGCTACGCCCTGCTGGGCAATGCCGGCGAATTCCTGGATCCGGTGTTTTCGTCCGGCGTCACGATCGCCATGAAATCGGCCAGCCTGGCCGCCGCGGCTTTGGACCGCCAGTTCAACGGTGAAGCGGTCGACTGGCAGGCCGATTACGCGAGCCCCTTGCAGCGCGGCGTCGACACCTTTCGCGTGTTCGTCGACGCCTGGTACGACGGCCGGTTTCAGGATGTGATCTTCCACGACAAACAGCGGCCCGAAGTCAAGGCGATGATCAGTTCGATACTGGCCGGCTATGCCTGGGACGAAAACAACCCTTACGTCAAAAATGCCCGTTCAAGGCTCGATACGCTGGCGGCATTTTGCCGCAGCGACAAGGAATGACCGGATTGATTGACGCAGCGACCGGCAGGCCGCCCGTTTTTATGGCTGTTTTTTTCATGATGCTGGCCTTGTTGACGGGCTGCTCGGCGCTGCAACACAAAGAAATTGCAGGAGAACCTGTCGCGCTGCCGATTGCGCCGCCGACAGGGCCGGCGCGGCATGTCGTGCAGCAATTGACGGCTACCTGGACAGACAGGCAGGAAACCCTGGTTTGCGTGCTGGAACTGGATGGCCGGCATATCGCCATGGCCGGTCTGACGAACGAAGGGCTGAGCCTGTTCAACTTAAGCTACGACGGCCATACCCTGACGGCCGACAAGAGCCCGCTGCTGCCCGATGCCGTGGCGCCGGAATTCATGATCGCCGATCTGCAGCTGGTCTACTGGCCCGTCGCCGGCCTGGAAAAAATACTGCCGGCCGGCTGGCGGCTGGAGGCCGGCCCGAACGGCCGGATTTTGTATCATCAGGATGATAAGAAGGTTGAAGTCCGCTATTTGTCGCCCGACGCCGCATGGCCCCGGAACGTCGAGCTGACCAACCATCAATACCATTATCGCTTGAACATCAAGACTCTCAGTTATGACGTTTTACCTGAATGATTTAGGTCTCTTATGCGCGCTCGGCGGTTCCAAAGCCGAGGTCGGCAGCCGGCTCACGGCAGGCGACCGCTCGGGGCTGGTGATGACCGATCGGTTCAGTCCCGGGCGCGAGACCATCGTGGGCCGCATTGGCAGCGAATTGCCCGAGATTCCGCCTGAATACAGCGTTTACCAATGCCGCAACAATCAATTGCTGCTGGCCGCTCTGGAACAAATCAGGCCGACCGTCGATGCGATGACCGCATCGTTCGGGCGCGACCGCATCGGCGTCGTCATCGGCACCAGTACGTCGGGCGTACTAAGCACCGAACAGGCACTGGCTTCGGTGACGCAAACCGGCGCCTTACCCGACCGGTTCCACTACAAGCAGCAGCAAATGGGCGCCGGCGCCGAGTTTCTGACTGCTTATCTGAACCTGGCCGGGCCTGCCTACACGATCTCCACAGCCTGCTCGTCCAGCGGCAAGGCGTTTGCTTCGGCGCGCCGACTGCTCAATCTGGGCCTTTGCGATGCGGTCATCGTCGGTGGCGCCGACAGCCTGTGCGGCCTGACCATCAACGGGTTCGCCGCGCTTGAATCGATCAGCGCCGGCCACTGCAAGCCGTTCGGCCGTCACCGCGACGGCATCAACATCGGCGAGGCGGCCAGCCTGTTCGTGCTGAGCCGGCAGCCCGGCCCCGTGGCCTTGCTGGGCATCGGCGCCACCAGCGATGCCTACCACTTTTCGGCGCCGGACCCGGCCGGCACGGCCGTGATCAAAGCCATGCAGCTGGCCCTGGCCGATGCCGGCAAGACGCCCGATCAAATCGATTACCTGAACCTGCACGGCACTGCCACGGTATTGAACGATGCCATGGAAAGCGCGGCCGTCAACGCCGTGTTCGGGCCGGCGCTGACGGTCAGTTCCAGCAAGGGCATGACCGGCCATACCCTGGGCGCGGCGGCCGCGCTGGAGCTGGGTTTCTGCTGGCTGCTGCTGACCGGCGGCAGCGAAGACGCTCTGATCCCCAATGTCAGCGGCGACGAGCCCGATCCCGAACTGGCGCCGCTGCATCTGGTAAAAAAAGGCGAGCGCCTGGGGCGGCGCATTGAGACCTGCCAGAGCAATTCGTTCGCGTTCGGCGGCAACAATCTTTCGATAGTGGTGGGCAGAGCATGATCGGCTATGGAAGAATTAAAGGCATAAATAGATTTGCCACAAAGGACACGAAGCTTTGTAGGGTATGCATCGCATACCTTTTTCAACATCTGCCGGCCCATCATGAATCCGGGATGGCACGCGCTGCGTACTCTACAACTTTCATAGCCTCATGAACGATTTTCCCGCTATTGCCGAACTGATCCCGCATACCGGCCCGATGATACTGCTGGACCGCGTCATTGCCTTTGATGAAGATAGTTTATCGGCCGAACTGGTCGTGCGCAGCGGCCTGTTCGGCGACGATAAAACCGTGCCGGCCTGGGTCGGCATCGAATACATGGCGCAGACCATCGGCGCCTATGCCGGCATGAAAGCCAGGCTCGCCGGGGAGCCGATCAGGCTCGGCTTCCTGCTGGGTACGCGGCGTTACAGCGGCAACGCAGCCGAATTCAAGGTCGGCACTGCCTTGACGGTGCATGTCGAGAAAATCATGCAGGACGACAGGCTGGGCGCTTTCGAATGCCGGATTCTGGGCGAAGGCATCGAGATCAGCGCCAATCTGAATGTTTACCAACCTCCGCTTAATGACACAGAGTTATGAATAAAACGATTTTAGTAACAGGCTCCAGCCGCGGCATCGGCAAGGCCATTGCCCTGTATCTGGCCGAGCGCGGCTTCGATCTGGTGCTGCACTGCCGCAGCCGGCGCGCCGAAGCCGAGGCCGTCGCCGGCGACATCGAGCGACTGGGCCGGACTGCCCGCATTCTGCAATTCGACATCGCCGACCGGGCGCAATGCGCCGAGCGGATCAACGCCGATATCGAGGCCTTCGGCGCTTACTACGGCGTGGTCTGCAACGCCGGCATCACGGCCGACAACGCCTTTCCGTCGCTGACCGGCGCGCAGTGGGACAGCGTCGTGCACACCAATCTGGACGGCTTCTACAATGTCCTCTATCCCGTGATCATGCCTATGGTCAGGCGCCGCAAGCCTGGCCGCATCGTGACGCTGTCGTCGGTGTCGGGGCTGATCGGCAATCGCGGCCAGGTCAACTACAGCGCGGCCAAGGCCGGCATCATCGGCGCCACGAAAGCGCTGGCGCTGGAACTGGCCAAGCGCGACATTACCGTCAACTGCGTGGCGCCGGGCCTGATCGATACCGAAATGGTCAGCGAACTGCCGCTCGATGAGATCAAAAAAATAGTGCCGGCTCGGCGCGTCGGCAATCCGCGCGAAGTGGCTGCGGCCGTGGCCTTCCTGATGTCGGACGATGCCGGCTACATCACGCGCCAAGTCATTTCCGTGAACGGAGGCCTGTGCTGATGAGGCGGGTCGTTGTGACCGGCATGGCCGGCATATCGCCGATAGGCAACGATTGGCCGCAGGTCGCAGCGCGGCTGAAAGCCCAAGCCACCGGCATCCGCTATATGGCCGACTGGGAAAAATACCGGGGCTTGAATACGCGGCTCGGCGCGCCGGCCGATTTCACGAAGCCGGCGCATTATACGAGAAAGCAGACGCGCAGCATGGGCCGCATCGCCCTGCTGGCCGTTTACGCGACCGAACTGGCGCTGGCCGATGCCGGACTTTTAGGCGATCCTTGCCTGAGCAGCGGGCAGACGGGCATTGCCTACGGCAGTTCGGCTGGCAGCCTCGAGGCGGTGGCCGAATTCGGCAATATGCTGATCAATCATGCCGTCGACGGCCTCAACGCCACATCCTATATCCGCATGATGGGGCATACGGCGCCGGTCAATATCGGCCTGTTTTTCGGCATCAACGGCCGCGTTTATACGACTTCCAGCGCCTGTACCTCGGGCAGCCAGGGCATAGGCTATGCCTACGAGGCGATCAGGCACGGCTACCAGACCGTGATGGTGGCCGGCGGCGCCGAGGAGCTTTCGGCCTCCGAAGCAGCCGTGTTCGACACGCTGTTCGCGACCTGCATCCGCAACGACGAGCCGCACCGAAGGCCCCGGCCTTTTGACCGCGACCGCGACGGGTTGGTCATCGGCGAGGGTGCCGGCACGCTGATTCTGGAAGAGCGCGAGCATGCGCTGGCGCGCGGTGCGCATATTTACGCCGAGGTGGCCGGCTTCGGCACCAACTCGGACGGCCTGCACGTCACCCAGCCCAACAGCGAGAGCATGCAGATCGCCATGCGTCTGGCGCTGCAGGATGCGGGGCTTGAAGCGGCCGACATCGGCTACATCAGTGCGCACGGCACGGCGACCGATCACGGCGACGTCGCCGAAAGCCATGCCACGGCGGCCGTGTTCGGCTCGCGTACGCCGATCAGCGCCATGAAAAGTTATACAGGCCATACGCTGGGCGCCTGCGGCGCGCTGGAAGCCTGGACGGCCATCCGGATGATGAACGAGGGCTGGTTCCATCCCACCGCCAATCTGGACCACATCGATCCCAAATGCGCGGAGCTTGATTACATAACAGGCGATGTCCGGATTCTGGAATGCGAACACATCATGAGCAATAATTTCGCTTTTGGTGGTATAAATACATCTCTGATTTTCAAACGCGTAGCATAGAGGAAGAAATAAAAATGATAAGAAAAATTTGTGGGGTTCTAGCGTTAGCGGCAGCCGTAACGGGCTGTACGACAACGGGACATTTCAAGGTGCCGGAAGGATCGCAACTGTATGTTTATAAACGGCCGGAGCCGGTAGATATCAAGGCCAACGGCGAAGTCACGACCAAACCTTTCTTCTGGACTGCGGCAGGCATGCCGCCCGGCGGCGGCATCCCCTACCGTCTGGAGCAGAACGGCCAGACCGTCAAGGAAGGCAAGTTGAGAGCCAAATTCCGCACCGTTTCCATCTTCTGGCCACCGGCGGCCCTCATCTACTGGCCGATGGGCTTCAATCCGGATATTACTTACGACTTGGTTAACGACAAGCAGGAATAGCCGGCCGGGCAAGGGCTTTAGCCACGGCTTTAGCCACGGCTGAAGCCCTTTTACTCCCATCGAATTCAACAACGTCTCTTCGCGGTTTTCGGACATGCCAAAGTCGAGCTATTCCAAGGCGCCGACATCGGGCCTGCTCCACCATAAATACGGCGTTTTCACTCACTTCAACTAAATTTGCGATCGAACTTGGCCGCGCCGAGTTTCAAGTTTGAATTAGGAATCGATAGAAGCCTGCGTTACTTCTATCGTTTGGGCTGAATCAAATTTTGAACGGTTCGTTGAAAATGTTGCTTCGGCATTATTTTCGGTGTTGCTTGTGTGGCGGCTCTCTTACCAAGACAATAAGTCCTCGAGTTTAAGAAGGTAACCTTTCACAAGCAGCGGAACGGCACCGCCCCGTTTGAGCTTCAACGCTTGAGTAAGTTTGTCTGTTTCACCGAATGTGTCTACAACCCATGCTACGCAGCCTATTGCTGTAATGGGTATCATGGAAATTCATTATTGAAGAGCAAGTTCGGCTGTCCATCCTCCTCCAAAGGCCCGGTAGAGCGAAACTACGGATACGCGTACCGCAGTTTCGGCTTTGGCACGTTCATCCGCAACGGCGAGTTTGCTGCGCTGGGCATCCAACACAGACAAATAATCATTAGCGCCACGCTGATATAGCGCATTGGCAAGCCGGTAGGCTTTCTCTGCCGCTGTTTCGGCATGGAACATCTGCTCACGACGCTCCAGCGAAGCGGTATGCGCGACGAAAGCGTTCTCCACATCTTCTAGGGCAAGCAGAAAGGTCTTTTCGTAATTCGCCGCGACTTGATCCAAGCGGGCATCCGCGGCAGCGATATGGGCCTGGATGCGCCCGGCGCTGAATATCGGCGCTGTCAGTCCCGAGCCGAGCGCATAAACACTTTCGGCAAGACTTGGAACGCCGCTCACCGCCAGCGCACCGAAACCGCCGTTCGCCGACAACACTAACTTCGGGAACAAATCGGCCCGCGCCGCACCAAGACCGGCCGCCATGGCGCTGACCTCGGTTCGCGCCAAGCGCAGGTCCGGCCGTTGTTCCAACAAGCCCGAAGGTAGCAGCCGAGGGATGTTCGGCGTTTTTGCAGGCAACAGATCGGCATCAGCCAATCGGCTTTCCAGACTTTCCGGCGGCTCGCCCAACAACACCGCAAGACGATGGATCAAGTTGGAGGCCGCACTCGTGAGAACCGGAAGCGAGCTCTCGGTGGTGCGTAGCAGGGTTTCCTGGCGGGCGATATCCCATTGGTTGCTCAAGCCGGTGCGATTGAATGCTTGTAGCGCTCTCAATCGTTCTCGCTGGATATTGATGTTTTCCCGCAGGATGCCGGTACGCTGCTGCACGCCGCGCAACTCCAGATAATTCGTCGCTACCTGGGCCAGCAGACTTACTTGCACTGCATGAAGGGCTTCCTCAGCTCCTTCAGCCTGAGCGGCGGCGGCTTCCGCTTCCAGGTGCCTGGCGCCAAATAGGTCGATTTCCCAGCGCGCGGCCAGTCCTCCGCTGATCATATCGGCAGCGGGTATGAGCAGCCCGAGGCCTTGATTGGTCGGTACACTTATGACCCGGTCGATTCTTTTTTCCCGGCCACCGGCTGCGGCCAAGCCAATGCTGGGATATAGCGCCGATTCGGCGGCAGCGGTCATGGCTTTAGCTTCGCTGATACGCGCTATAGCTATCCTGAGATCGTGATTGTTCGCCAAGGCTTGGACAATCAGGGCGTTCAGCTTCGGATCCTGAAACCCTTGCCACCATGTTTTAAGATTTGCCGGATTAGAATTCGTTCGGGCATCGGGAGCATGATGCCAATCCTCGGGCGGCACTATCTTGTTTACCGGATTGCCGACACGGGTCGGGGTGCAAGCGCTCAACTCAATCAGTATTGCCAGAATGGGGAGCACTAGCCGATGCCGCCTGGTTATCTTGAAAACCGGCAATTTTTTTAGATTCATTGGGAAGTTCCGTTTTCGGGTGACAAGATCAGGGATGATTTGGCATCGGGAGGCGCACTTTTCACCCTGAACCAAGCCGCATAGAGCGCAGGCAGGAAGAAAACCGTCAGCACCGTGGCGACAGTGAGTCCGCCCATAATGGCGACAGCCTGCGGCCCGAAGAAATCGTTGCGCGATAACGGGATCATCGCCAGGATGGCCGCCGCCGCAGTTAGCAGGATGGGCCTAAAGCGCCGCACCGTCGATTCGACGATGGCGGTCCAGGTATCGAGTCCGGCTTTTTGGTCCTGCTCTATCTGGTCCACCAGGATCACCGAGTTGCGCATGATCATGCCGGACAGGGCGAGGATGCCCAGCAGGGCCACGAAGCCGAAAGGTGCCCGAAACAGCAGCAGGGCGAACGCCGCGCCTATTACTCCTAAAGGCGCGGTAACAAACACCAAAAAGGTCCGGGACAGATTCTGCAATTGCATCATCAGCAAGATCAGCGTTACGATCAGGACCAATGGAATCCAGACCAGGATCGACTTTTGCGCGATCCAGGCGTCTTCTTTGGAGCCACCTGTTTCCAAAAAATAACCGGCCGGCAACTGGTTCTGGATAGGTTTGAGTTTTGGGATGATTTCAGACGCCACGTCGGGAGCCATCTTGCCGTCGACCACATCGGCGCGCACTGAAATGGCCGGGAAGCGGTTGCGGCGCCAACGCACGCCGTCCTCGAATACGGTTTCGAACTTGACGAACTGCGACAACGGCGCGACCCGGCCGTTGCCAGTGCGCACAGTCACGTCGGGTAAGCGGTCGGCGGCAGTACGCAAGTCGTTTTGCGCCCGCCAGACGATATCGATCAGTTTGTCGTTTTCCCGGAACTGCCCGGCGGGAATACCCGTGTAGTGCGCCTGCAAGGCTTGCGACAGGCTTGAGGTAGAAACACCGACTGCACGGGCCTTTTCTTGGTCGAGCACTAAGCGTAGCGACGGAATCCGGTCATGCCAATCGTCATTCACATCCACGGTATTGGGGTTGGCGCGCATGATCTCGCTCACCCGGTCTGCAATGTTCCGAACGATCGCGGGATCTTCACCGAACACCCTGAACACCAGCGGATAATCCATCGGCGGGCCAACATTAAGCCGCATGACGCGTCCGCGCACTTGTGGAAAATCAGTCGCGAAAGCCTGCCGAATACGCTGCATCACTCGTTCGCGGGCACCGTTGTCCTTGGTCATCACCACGAATTCGGAGAGATTGGTATTGGCGAGCTGTTGTACGATCAGCAGAAAGAAGCGTGGCGTGCCGCCGCCGATATAGGCCGTGTAATTCAACACGTCTTCGTCTTTACTCAAGATGTCTTCCATGCGCTTGGCGACCGCTTCGCTTTGCGCAAAGGAACTGCCTTCGGGCAGCCACAGGTCGATGATGACCTCAGGCCGATTCGACAGCGGGAAAAATTGTTCGGGAACTTGGGTCAACGTTGCCACGCCTATGCCGAATAATACGACTGTGGCGATAACAACTTTTTTGCAATGCTCCACGCACCATGCCACCCAATAGCGCAAGCGATTGTAAAACGGCGTGTCGAACAAGTCGTGCTCATGCGCGCTATGGGGCTGAACCCTGAGCAACAGGAAACCCAGGTAGGGCGTAAAAACAACCGCGCCTATCCACGACAGCAATAATGAGATAGCCATCACCTGGAATATCGCCACCGTGTATTCGCCCGCTTGCGATTCGGCCAAACCCACCGGCAGGAAGCCGACAATAGTGATCAAGGTACCGGTCAGCATCGGGAAGGCGGTGGCACGGTAGGCGTAAGTCGCTGCATTTATCCTGCCCCAGCCCTCTTCCAGCTTGCGCGCCATCATCTCGACAGCGATCATGGCGTCGTCCACCAGCAATCCGAGGGCAAGGATCAAAGCGCCTAATGAAATACGGTGGATTTCCATGCCGAACAGCAACATGCACAGCAGTGTTCCTGACAGTACCAGCGGCACCGTCAACGCAACTACGGAACCGGTGCGGAAACCGAGGCTCAAAAAGCTAACCAGCAGCACCGCGCCCAAAGCTTCGAAGAAGGTGGACAGGAATTCGCCGATGGCTTTTTTGACTACACGCGGCTGATCGGCGACCTGATCGATATCCATCCCTAGCGGGAGTTCGCCCTCGATTTGAATCTTGGCGGCTTCCAGCGCCTTGCCCAGTTCCAAGACATCGCCGCGCTTGTTCATGGTGATGCCGAGACCGATGGCTTCCTTGCCGTTGACGCGCATTTTGAGCTCAGGCGGATCAATGTATCCTCGCTTAACCTGAGCGAAATCGTTGACGCGTAAGGTGCGGCCTTGAATATGTACCGGCAGGTTGGCGATGCTCTCTACCGAATCGAATTGGCCGGTAATGCGTATCGGCAAATTACGTTGGGCAGCGTATACCATTCCCGCTGAGGTCATGCTGTTTTGCGCTTGCAACGCCTCGGCAACCGTATTGGTATCCAATCCCAGTTCAGCCAGTTTTTTGTCGGAAAATTCGATGTAAATTTTTTCGTCTTGAGTGCCGATCAGATCGACTTTTTCGACATCCCTGACCCGCAGCAGCTGTTGACGTGCTGAGTCGGCCGCTTTTTTCAGCTCGGCATAACTAAAATCTTTTCCCGAAAAGGCATAGATCAAGCTATAGGTATCGCCGAATTCGTCATTGAAAAACGGCCCGACGCTGCCGGGCGGCAATGTCAGGCGAATGTCGTCAACCTTTTTGCGCACCTGATACCAAAGGTTGGGGATTTCCTTAGGCGGCGTGTCTTCACGCGGGGTCACGAAAATGACCGATTCGCCTGGTTTGGAATAGCTGCGCAAAATGTCCAGGTTCGGCAATTCCTGGATTTTCTTTTCCAGTCGATCGGTCAGCTGCTGTTCGACTTCCAGCGCCGTCGCGCCCGGATAGAAAGTTTTGACGACCATGACCCGGAAGGTAAACTCGGGATCTTCCCGTTGGCCAAGACGGAAATAGGCAAAAAGCCCGCCGAGTAACAACAGCACCATGATGAAGCCGGTGAAAGCGCGGTAATTTAGTATCCAGGCGCTGAGATTGAATTCTTTCATTGACGAGTTTCCCCGTTTGCGCCACTGTCGCCAGCTATTTCCAGCGTGAGTTTTTGTGGTAAACGCACGGTTTGACCTTCGATCAGACGATTTGCGCCGGCACTAACGACCAACTGCCCGGCTGCCAGTCCTGTAACTTCAACCTGTTCACTGGATAACGCTGCACCGATTCGTACCGGTACGGCGTTGACTGTAGAGGTGCGCTCGTCGACTAACCAAACGCAAGGCTGCCCCGGTTTATTCTGGGAGGTAAAGACAGCCGAGAGCGGAACAATGAGATTGGAGGGCGTATTTGAAGGTATCCAAACCGTCGCTGTCATGCCCAGACGCACATCGTCCTGGCCTTCCAGAACAGCCGCCTTGACTCGATATGTGCGGCTGACGGGATCGGCTGCCGCCGCAATCTCGCGGATGCGCGCCTTGATTCGCTTGTCGCCATCGACCCACAAGGTTACGCTGACTTCCTGCTGAAGTTTGATCTCGCCAACACGATGCTCGGGAATGTCAATATGTATTTCCTTCTCATCAAGCTGGGCTAACTTGATGACAGGCTGACCGGCGGCAACCATCTGCCCGGCCTCGACTGTCAATGCTGTCACCACGCCATCGCGGTCGGCCAGTAAATCGGTGTAAGTTAACTGGTTGCCGGTTTGCCCAAGCTGGGCTTCGAGCGCTGCAACCTTTTGCTGTGCATTAATGTAGAGTGTTTGATGACGATCCAGTTCAGGCTGGCTGATGACGTTTTGATCGAACAATTCCCGGTATCTAGTCAAGTCGTCTTTAGTGTATTCGCGGTCGGCTTTAGCGGCTATAAGCTGGGCTTTGATGTTCTGTTCCGCAAAGCGGTAATCGCTAGGATCAAGCTTTGCCAGTACCTGACCTTTGTGCACCCGCTCACCAATATCGACAGAACGGTTTATCAGTTTTCCTGCCACCCGGAACGATAAGGCCGTCTCAAAACGAGCCCGAACCTCTCCGGGAAAAGGTCTGTCGTTTTGTCCTTTTTGATTTGTAATTCGAACAACGTTGACCGGGCGAAGAGTTTGCCGGTCTTTATTTTGATGCGTACATCCCGCCAATATCAAAATTAATAAGCCTATCAAGCTGTTAAGAGAGATATTTCTGAAGAATAAAGACAATAGGCCGCTGCCGGGCAAATGGCGAAAATTCATCTACACTCCAAATTTAATATAGCTACACACAGGGTAAGAAGGTTCTCGACTTGTATCTATTTAACCGGGCGAACAATCCCTTCTGTCCCCTGGAAAAAATTAGGATGAGAGAATAAAAGATATTTTGCCTTGCTTTACTATCTCTCCCGGCAATCGCTACAGTTACCTTCGACTCTTTTATTAGACAATCCAAGCAGGCTGAACCCGCTGTAATAGCCTATGAGCAAATAAATTAAATCAATCGATTCAACAATGCATCACCCGTTAGGGTGAAAAATGAACCGGGGAGTCGCTATTTTTGCGAAAGCTTGTTTTTGGCCTCTCAGCCCAAGCAAGCAGCAAAAATCACGCAACCGCTATTGCCTGCGGCCTTCGCCTTAATCCAACAAGGGGTTAAGGTATCCATCCACAATGACTCGCAGCTTCCGCATCCTGCTCACGCTAAGTACCTGCATCCCTGCAGGCAACGCGATGTCGGATAGCTTTGCATTTTCCTTCCGCAAACAGCGCAGTGGGAAAACGTCCAGCCCTATCGCTTCTGGGGACTACTCGGCTTCCCGTCTCGTAGCGAGATGTAACAGAAGGTGAGGCAATTTGACGGGAAAGCTGGAATGAGGAAGTCTTTATTTCGATTCTTCCTCATCTATCCCCTCCAGCATACTCGCGATCATAAGGGGAAAGGCTTGAAAATAAATCTGTGGGAATATAAGCAGGTGAGGATCAATCTTTTGTTAAAGCGGTATTAGCCGGTGATGCAAGCATACCAAAACCTGTTGTCAGTAGTTGTATGAGTTCGGATTGACGATGCGTGCCCGTTTTTGCCAGTACCTGCTTTAACTGCGTTTTTACGGTGTTATTGCTGATATATTGTGTTTTCGCATAATCGCCTGGCGTTTGTCCACGCAGTAAAGCGGTCGCGAGTTTGGCTTCGGCCGGGGATAAGCCGTAGCATTGCATCAACAGGTTGCCGTCTAAATCGAGCAGCATATCCGGGTCGCCAATAAATAGCACAACGGATGGCTCCGAATCGAAAAAAGGTAAGGGTTGGTTTTTTAGCGATATCACTATGGCCGATAACGGTCGCTTTGTGCTATCCCGGTGCAAACTCATCGCATTGCTTTGCCCCAGTTCTGCGGCATTGCCGATTAACTGATTCAAGGCGCGGGTTTCATTAGCGTTACCCGTCAGACAGCGGCCTGCGGCATCGAGACAAAAGCCATCAGAAGAGCGGATTAAAATGTCTGCCATGTGATTGACAAATATGGCTTGGCCGCATTTATCGAACACAACCAATCCGACTGGCAAGCGGTTCAAGAGGACGGTATCCGTAGTTAGCACGCTTTTAACTTCGAAAAATTTCTTGTGGATCATACAAGAACGGCGCAGATGCGGCACCAAGCGGGCGAAGAGTGCTGTTTCATCAGCAGAAAATGGTTGTTGTTTGGATCTAAAAATCGACAGACGCACTGTCAGCGTATCCCGCTTGATAAGATGCCCGATCATGGCATGAAAATAATCCTGCGGTTTAAGCCAATCGTTATACCATTCAGTCTTGACAAATTCCTGCACGGGAAACAGGCGATCAGATGTTATCAGTTCGCCTTCAGGTAAATCTTTGGAATTTTCAAGCCAAACATTGACCTTGGAATAATAGCGCTCGTAAGACACGACGGTTTCAGGGTCTGTGCGGACGGTTTGAATAAAGGAAATGCCATCGCTACGGCAAGTGGAACTGCGGTCAGCAAAATCGACCAGATAAAGTGCTGTGCCCTTGCTTTTGAAAGTATCCGACAACTGTTCCAGAAAAACCGGCCATAACTCCGGCATGACCGCAGCATCGTAGATTTTTCCAATTAAATGATCATATTGGTTTTCGTCCATAACTCTATTGGTTCTGTCGCAAAATTTAAACAAATGTAGATAGCGCCTATTTTTTAGACAAAATTATCCTGTTCGAGCCATAAACTGCTTATAAGCAGGAATGCTTTCTTCAATAAGCTACCTCCTTTCAAATCATATGCGCCGTTTCAGTGGCACGATACAAATAAATCCATTCACCTTTAACTTTAATACTGGTTTCATTCATGCACCAGAAAGCAGCGTAGTGGACAGAGAAGAAAACAACGTAGAGAGTAACGGCTTTCCGGATAGTGAGCGCCTTTAAAATCAATCATGGGATCATGTGATTTTCTGAAAATTGATACATTTTCTCTCACTTCAACTAACCTGAATATTTCACCACGAAGGAGACGAAGTACATGAAAGTTTTTCAATTCAAATGCTTGCCTATGTTTCCGGACGAATTCATAAAGTGACGGGAAGAAAATGGCAACACCTTGATTTTATTCGTGTTTCCGATTGCTGTTCCAGACGCAATTCTACCTCCTGCATCCATGCAGTCGTTCGTGATCTCTATGGTTTCATGAAATATCCGGGCTAGCGAGATAGACTCATCAGGCGTTTTCAGTACATGCATCGGATGCCGGGACAGCGCGTATCAAGAAAGAATGGATGAATTTCCGGCACGATTCGGCAAACAGCAAAATGCCGCCGGGTTTAAGTACGCGTTAAAACTCAGCGATGACTTTTTCATGCTGCACGATATGGTGAAAGCTCTGATAGCAGAAGATCATGTCGAATGACTGGTCGGTATAAGGCAAGGCTTTGGCATTGCCGGCCGTTATAATCACAGGGCGCTGGCAGTGTTCAGCCTACCGGACGTCATCGCCTATCAGCGCATCATCGATTTCAATGGCGTAGATATAGGCCAGATTGAAATGCTGGTCGAGCATCCTGAACGCATGGCCGCGCCCACAGCTAATATCCAGTATGGTGGAATAGACGGGCCGATTGCCGAGAAATCAAAGTCTCTGGAGCATCGAGCGCTCGTTTCAGCACGCGCTGCCGCCACATGTCCATATTGAGAAACCAGATTTAGAACGCGCTTTCTTTTACCCAGTGCGTTGATGGCATTGTTTGAACCCATCCTGAATGTCGATTTTAGAGAGAGGCATTGTAAGGTACAGGATTTAAATAGTTATTCGGGATGCAAACGCTTTTTATGGGCAGGACTTACGCAGTTTGCCTGTTCATCCGCCGAAACAAGCGGTTTTAAAGCCTGATGGGTTAAAAATCCGGATTTTGTTACGAAGAGCACATAGATAACGCTACATTTACTATCTGAGAGTGATTTAATTACAGCGAGTTTGTTTTTAGGAAATTAAATATTAAATTAAGGAGAACACATGGCTGAATCGACTTCAGATCTGGCTGTAGAGATAAAAAACGGCAAGCTGGTTACACCCAAAATAATCGATAAAGTTAATAGCAAAATCGAGAAAGGCTCGCTGTCAATTGTAAATGCAATAATTATTCATCAGACGGGGTCAGGTAATGCTCAGTCCTCGCTCAGTAGTTATAACGATGGCGCTAACGGCGCTCATTTTCTGATAGATAAGGATGGGACGATTTATCAGACGGCGCGTATTAATCAAAAGTGTTGGCATGTAGGCAATATCCGTAGCCGGTGCGGCGAGTTGAAATCATGTTCTGCCGATGAGTTAAAGAAAATTGAAGCCATTCTTTTTAAGAAAGGGGAAGCTTACGGAGTCCGTATCAAAAATCTTAGCAAGCACGAGATGAGCAAGAATTATCCAGATCGATATCCGACCAATGAAGACTCCTTGGGAATCGAAATAGTCGGCAGCTTTGACTCAAAGTCGGATTCTTATGAGATAGTCAATAAGCAGCAAAACAGTTCTTTAACCTGGCTCATTTCTGTACTCCAGTCCAGTTTGAGTCTGTCCGGTAATGATATTTATCGTCATCCCGAAGTTTCATATAAACAAGCATCTGAAGCCAAAACGGCGCAATGGAAATGATTACTGATCTAAAGAGGCATTATCAGTCTACGAGAAAATGGGGCAATGTCTTGATAATTCTTTTTCAGGTGAGTTGTTCGTTTATACCCAAAGAATCTACTTCGCTGGATAAGATTTATGTGACCGAAGCAGGGTTTGAAAATGGAGGGGAATTCTGCAGTGACTTCAGCATGTCTGCTGAAGACGTGTCCGCTTTTTTCAATCGGGCCAAGATAATCGATCAGGCCGGTTTACACGCAAATTTTGATTATCTTCCCTGTTATATCCGAGGTCGTGCAATGTTGGATGGTTCTAACGTTACCTGGGAAATCCGAGCCGGTGGTACTGGAAAATTGCTTATGCCAGATGGTCAAGTATCTCTTTATGGTTGTTCGACTTGTAATGATCTATTCGGAGGTCGGAATTAAGTCAAAAGAGTCATCTTCATCATTTCTCGAAAACGACTGCTCTTTGATCAGGAACTCCTGAAGTCTTGCGCTACGAAGTTTATAGCATTTCCATAAATAAATTATGGTTTTCATGGGTTATAATCCGGTCTAGGCAGGCGATGAGTTTCGCGCCTGAATTCGATTACGATGTAAATACAGGAGACTTTCATGTCCACAACCGATACCCTTCTAAGAGCCGTTCGGGAAATCGAGCCGATCATCCGGCAGCACGCGTCTGAAGCCGAGCGCAACCGGAAGCTGGCCGCGCCCGTAGCCAAAGCAATGCACCAGGCAGGACTTTACCGGCTGTGGCGGCCGAAGGCGTTCGGCGGCTTCGAGCTTGATCCAGTTTCCGGTTTACGCATTATCGAGGCCGTTTCACGCATCGACAGCGCGGCGGGCTGGAACCTGCAAATCGCCGTCGCACACGATATGTTCGCGCCCTGGTTCAGTGACCAGGCCGCGCAGGAGATTTTCAATGTCGACGCGATTCCGGTCGGCGCTTTCAATCCCGCGCGCAAAGCCGTTCCGGTCGCGGGCGGCTATCGCATCTCAGGACGCACGTCATTCGTGAGCGGCGCGCACCATGCCACGGCATTTATCGGCTTCGCCAATATGTATGACGGCGACAAGTTGCGCCTGGATGCCAATGGCGTGCCCGAGATGCGATTGATTGCAGTTCCCGCAGCCGAAGCCGAAATCGTCGACAACTGGAACACGATGGGCATGCGCGGCAGCGGCAGCCATGACGTCGAGATGCGGGACGCGTTCATCCCTGAGCACTGGGCCGCGCCGTGGGGGCCGCTGGAGAAGCCGGGCAGCGCCTATCAAGGCCCGCTTTACCGGCTGACGGTCTGGCCGGCGATCGCGGCGCTCGTCGCGCCGGCGCTCGGCATCACACGCGCGGCCATCGATGGAGCGATAGAACTCATCATCAACAAGACGCCGGCCTATGGCGCTAGGACGCTCAAAGATTACGGGGTCGTGCAGTCGCAGCTAGCGCAGGCCGAAGCCAAGCTCGGCGCCAGCCGCGCCTTTTTCTTTGGCACGCTCGAAGAAGCCTGGCAGGAAGCCGTTTCCGGCAGGCCCATCACAGTAGCGCTGAAAGGCCGGATGCAACTGGCCATGACGCATGCCACGCTCGAATGCGCGAAGGCCGTGAGCCTCATTCACGAGATCGCCGGCGCTTCGGGCATCCGCGAGGAGTATGCCTTTGAGCGGCACTTCCGCGACATTCACGTCATCACGCAGCACGGCTTTTTGAATGCCAGCAAGCTGGAATCGGTCGGGCAGATCCTGCTCGGGCTCGATCCCGAGTGGCCGTTTTTCCAATTCTAAGCTTGAAATACGGACCTATTCAAAAAGCGGTCCAGATGTTATATTAGAAAGTAATGATTTATTAAACAACGGGGGTAAAAGGCGAGTATGGAACAGAGTATGAATGAACTGATGAACCACACGGCCGACATGGGGCAGGCGGAAATGTTTTCGAAGGCTTGGTACAACGAATATTTCCGGCGCGCAGCCGAAAGTCAGGCGCACTCGCGCTTCTGCGAGGCCGTTTATGGCAGGGACCTGTGCCAGCACGGCATGATGGATGTCGAGGAGATGGATTTTCTGGCCTCGCTGCTCAAGACCGGCGAAAAAGTGCTGGAAATCGGCTGCTCCAACGGCCACATCACAGAGTATCTCCACGAAAAAGCTGGCTGCAACATCCTGGGCCTCGATTATGCGGATATCGCCATTGCCCAGGCGCAGGCCAGAACCCGGGACAAGGCCGCCACGCTGAATTTCCGGTGCGCGGATCTGATTCAGGATGAGCTGCCCGGCGGCGATTACGATGTCATCCTGGCCATCGATTCCATTTACTTCATGGGCGATTACAACAAGACGCTGACCAAGCTCAACGCCAAGCTGCGGCCCGGCAGCCGCATGATCATCGCGGCGTTTCAGGCCAAAGAGGACAGCGATCCCGACACGATCCTGCTGCCCGGCCATACGCGCATGGACGAGGCTTTGCAGGCGCTGTCGTTCCGCTACATTCAGCACGACTTCACGCCAAACATCCGCAGCCACTGGATCAAGAACTACGAATTTTCACGGACGCTCCAGCCTGACTTCGCCGCCGAAGGCAACGCCTTCCTGTGCGAGGCCCGCATGGCCGAGAACGGCTGGTTCAAGGACCACGCCGAGCGCGAGACGCTGGTCCGGTTCATGTATGTCATCGACCATAACGCGGATCTGGCGCCGGGTTAAGCCAATCGATTCATCACGAACGGCTTGCCTGGACGAAAAAAGGCTCTTTAGCCTTTTCTTTGGATAATGGCAGCGATTTCACGTGGAGCGGGAACGCCGATTAAGGCGCATCCCGCTCCACGCATCAGGCAGGGTTGTTATTGCTCTCCAGAGATTCGCCTCTGCCTCGGCTTGTTCACCCGCGCTTTTTATGGGCGACAAGCGACGTTCACTTCGCCGTTAATGCAGGAGTCAGAGCCCGAGCCGCCGTTAAGCACGTCGAGGCCGGGGCCTCCATCAAGGGAGTCGTTGCCATCTCCGCCCAAGATCACATCCCTGCCCGCATCGCCGCAGAGACGGTCATTGCCGCCTCTGCCGTTGATAATGTCATTGCCGCCCAGCCCGGCGATGACGTCGTTGCCGGGCGTCCCTTGCAGGAAATTATTGCCATCAGTGCCAACGATAGTTGCGCGCATGCCAAAGCAGTTCAGCGCTGGCGCATTGACAGTAATGTTCCATGTCCTCGCCTCCCTCAACACATCCGCGGGGTCGCTCCTTACCTTAGGCGTCGGATCGTCCACAACGACCTGAACGGTATGAGGACCAGCTCCGAACCTCGCGGAATTAAAGGTAAATGCCAGGCCCGTTGCTGCTTGCGATTTATCTACGTACCACGTAACTGACAGAGAATGCGTATTAGGAGCCGGTACGGTGACCTTGAAAGCCTGATTGTTTCCAAGCGCGAGAGTTATGTCGGAAGGCTGCGGGGTACTGGAATCCAGTGGCGAAACCCAGTTGTAGACCCGTTTGATGAGCTGTTCTTCATTGACCTGCTCAAACGGAGGGCCAAGTGTCCGCATCTTGGAGTTAAAGGTAGGACGGAATAATCCGGTGCCGCAATACTTTGCTCCTTGGTAGAGCCCGGGTACGCCCGGATTGGTCGAGGTGGTGGGAACGGGTGTGGCAGGATCTATCCAGCCAGCGGGAGGTCCGCCTCCGACGTTCCATTTTATCTGATTTCTATTCGTTTGGCGGGTGGCGTTTGCCTCAGATGGTTCCACTGTATTGTTGCAAGAAGGGGGAGTATATTCATATTCATCCGCCAGCAGTCCAAAGCTGTGGCCAACCTCGTGTAAGACAAGTTCGATAACCGCGGAATTCAGAGAAGCCACCGAGATGCTTCCTCCGGAACCTCCGTATTTTGTATCGTTTACCACAACGAGAACCATATCCCGTTGATCAGCTCGTACACTATTGTCGAGTACCGTCTGAACTTTCGAGACAGTGACGCAAATCAGCCGTTCAATGTTCCCACAGTTATAAGTCGCGTCAAAAGCGGTGTTTTTGCTGGTGGGAGGCGTGTTTTCAGGATGATCTGCCCCTGATTCCGCGCTCGTCACATCCACCCGGTGCACATTGAAATATTTTTGATATTCCTTGAACGGTTCTTGTGCAAAGAAGCCCTGCACAGCCTGTTCTGCATCCGTGGCGTATTTCCCCAACTCCGCACTTGTATAGCCATCACCCAAAATTACCAAATCTACCCTGTTTGCAGAATTGCCATTGTTGCGAATGGTAGTTACGGGTTCGCCGGATGTCCATGGCGAGAATCCTGCTGATGCGATTACCAGGCAGAAGATCACGGATTTCCGGAAGAGCTGACTGAGGCGAAAACTCATGCCGATGGGCTTAATCATGACCCACCTCCGGAAGCTTGGCTTCGCCTATAAGATCCAACGTGTATTCAGCACCTGACCAGCGCGGTTGATAAACTTTTAACCCAATGACGCCAGGCTCATCGGGTACCATGACCGAAAAAGTTGCATCGTTTCGATAAAGAAGTCCTGAGGAAGTGAGCTTCCCAGACGGTTCAGCCGTCTCTGCCCGAATTATCCTTGGATCGAGCATAACAGTTCGAGAAATCTCCTGGCCCCGCGCATTCACTCCGACAATGATGAGATTCTGTTGAGAAAGCTCCGGATTGCGTTGTTTGGGCGGTGCGCCTTGGGCACGCTTCTGGGATAGTATCGTTATCGTATTATCAGTTGGGGGAGCCGCTGAGAGATTGTCTCTGGCCGCATTGGGAGACGTCGAACTTACGTGGAGTTCAATCACGCGGGTCATCTCGGTATCTCCCGCTTCGGCAAGACCGATTGGCAACACTAGAAACGAAAGCATCACCGCCTGAATGAAGCGCGGCCGCATTGACAGACAGGTAAGGAATCCAGCCAAAACGCCAGCATTCCTCAATTGACTTATTTTTTTCATGGCTCGTCTCCTTAATAAAAAGGCAATGCAATGTTAGACTTCATGCAAGGCATATCGAACATCACCTCCTTTCATTCAGGACGGGCCTGATAAGTTATTATCCAGGTCCTCGTTTTCTAAATGGGATAACCTATTTGAGCATGTTAGCCGGATAGGGATAACATTGATGCTTAAACTTCCGTCCGATCTATTTAAAAGCTTTGATTTTGATAAATGCTGGATTAAAAAATTCCAGATAACGCCAGATTTTGTATAAAAAAGACAACAATCTCGGCACCATCCCGCTGCCCGACCATATGTGCATGGACGAGGCTTTGCAGGCGCTGTCCTTGCGCCATGTTCAGTACGATTTCATGGCAACTGGCTGAAGAATTACAGATTTTCACAGGCGCTCCAGCCTGACTTCGCCGCCGAAGGCAACGCCTTCCTGTGTGTGGCCCGCATGGCCGAGAACGGCTGGTCCGGCTCATGTATGTCATCGACCATGATGCGGATCTGGCGCAAGGTTAAGCAGTTTGGTTCACCAGGAACGAGTGCATGGAAATATATTTGCATCTGCATAAGCCCCATGGATGGGATGAATGCAGAGAAATGGCAGAATCACTCAACAGCAGACAGTCAGTCTTTTCCATAAAGTCCGAATGAATGATTCAACGCCTGTTGAGCCAGACAGTAATGGTGCGAATGGAAATTCAGCTGAAAACATGAACAATAGCTATGAAAGCAACGGAAATCCATCTCGGTTCAGTATAAATGACTAACCATCGCGTCAATCCGGCCTGCCCGCCACGCATGCGTCGTCGGCAGCCGGTTATGCGGCATGTCGGGGCAGATAGTAATGCTTATCACCATCAACAGAATGGAGGGCTACTCATGTTTACTCAACCGCCCGAGGATAATGATCATGCAACCGGAACTTTCTGCGAGAGGACGGCGGAAGCCATCAAATCATTGAAGCAAGAAATCGAAATGAAGGAGCGCGAAATTGATAGTCAGAGGGATCATCTCGGTGAGCTGCAGAAACAGCCGAGTCAAGATGCCAATCAAATCGAGGAGATCAAGAACGGAATACAGGCATTGGAGGATGAACTGGAGATGGATCGGGAGCAACTCAGCGTACTCGAGGAAGAATATAATGCAGAATGCTCGCCCTCGTCGTAGCTCAGTTATACTTAACTCGACCCCATCTTCAAGTCTTTGTTAGATTCAAGTTTTTCTTTGGATGCGAAAGGCTGGGCTTCCGCGTTATCCAACAAATTATTGCAATAAAGTTTTGACACCATCTCACTCGTTTTTAAAACATTCCATCATTCGCTCAGGATCGAATCCTACCAGCCAGATTTGATTCAAAAACAGGACTTACGCAGTTTGCCTGCTCACCTGCCGAAACGAGCAGTTTTAAAACCTGTGGGGCGACTGCCAACAGTAGGCGCTTTAGGCGAAGCCGCCGCCACAGGCTTGCGTAAATCCTGTCAAATTGATATTTGCAGCTATAACGTCAGATCCAAAGCTTTTACGCTTTTTAATGGATTGGCTGATGCTCAATTTTGTAAACGGACAAGAATCCGCCCCAATGGCTCTGATAGACCAGACTGACGCCTTCAGGCAACTTTTTCAGCGAATCCACAAAAGGCAGCAATCTCACCAACAGGGCATTTTTGGCTTTCGCATCGGGCGTTGACCAGACACGGTAATAACTATCCTCTTTTTGCGCCAGATAATTGCCGCTGCCTGTCTCATTAGCCCAACGCTTGACCAGGGCAATATCCCCATGCAGATCATTACCCGCCGGGATATTTTTTGAATCGAGCGATAAAGGCGCGCCGCCGTAGGCGGTAAGCTCGGCCAGATGCAATAGCAGATCATTGTTGACCAGCAGATAAACGGGCTGCGACGGGCCAAAATGCGCGGCGATTTCGGCCAGGGCTTTTTCGCTGTCCATGGTCAGCCAGCGGGCCATTTGGGCCAGGCGCGTGCGCTCCTCATCCGATGCCGCCGGCAAGCCGTCCTTCAACCCCTTCCAGACCGGATGGGCGAAGGTTTTATCGGACGGCTTGCGCAGCCAGGCCTCCTTGCCGCTCAGATAATGAATGCGCTGGCCGTCGTCCCACCAGCTCAGGAACAGCGCGTCCTGCGGCGCCTTGCGGGCAATGACGTCGGCCGCCGATTGCCAGACGGCATGGCGCAGGCCGGTCGGGCTGGAAGCAATCTCCTGCGCGTCCTTCGGAAACAGGACCGCGCCCTGCGGCAGGCCGGCGCTGTCCTGATACCGGGCCACCAACAGGCTGAACAGATCCTTGCCGTCCTGGCTGAAGGCATAGCGCTCGACCGACTGCGCAGGGAAACGGCCCTGCACATCGGCTTGCGGTTCCGGCGCATGGCGGACATTGAGCTGATCGCCGCTTGTCGCGCCACCCGCCTTGGCAGAGGACGGAGGCAGCAGTTGCCGGTACAGTATCGCGCCGCCCGTCGTCAGCAGGGCGATACTGATCAGCATAAGCAGTCCTTCTCTTATTTTCCGGGACATCACTCTTGCTCTCTGCCCTGTTCGCTCACAGCTTCCGACTGCGCTTTATCCGGTTCTTCCAGCTTCTCCGGCTTTTGGCTCCGAACAGGCCTCAAGACCATGTAAGCTACAGACAATCCGAACACGATCAGCAACAGGCCGCTGATGAGCAGGCTGTTATCGCCACCTTTTTCACCAGCTGAAGAGGATGCCGGAGCAGAAGCCGGAGCAGGCGCGGTCTTACCGGCCGCTGCACGCAAACGCGTGTCTTCATCCATGATGTTGGTATAGTCCTTCATGAGTTCCGACCAGCCTTCGGTGTAGGTGAAGCCTCCGGGATTGGCGTGGAAAATACCTTTATAGTGCTTGATCAGGTCATGTTCCCACATATCGGCATGGATACGCTCCACGCGGCTGGGGTTGTTGCCCTTTGCCCAGAACAACTGGAAGAATCCGCCCGGCACGTCTTTTTCCGGAGCCGGGGGCGCAGGCCGGTTGGTTTTCTGGCCGACCAGCAGGCCGTCGTCATAAAGTTTGGTAACGACTTTCTTGGCCTCTTGTTCCACTTCCAATGCCTGAATGGTGCCTTTGTCGGCCGCATCCAGATAGGCCTTGGCGAAGCTGGCTGAATGGCACAGGCTGCAGGTGTCGACCCAGGCCTGCTTGCGGTCCTCAAACCACGGATGACCGAGATTGTCGGCGATGGCCGGCGTCGGGTTGAATGCCCAGCGCACTTTGCGCACCAGATTGTGGGAATATTCGCCTTTGTATTCAAAGTGACAGAGCTGGCACGTCGGCGCCGTATAGCCGCCCTTGGCGATGGCGTCTTTCAGCGGAGCTTCAAAATCCCATTTGGCTTTACCCTGTGTTTGGTACTGGGTGCCGTGCTTGGACATCATGAAGTTCTCAAACTCGTTGTGGTCTACGCCGTTGTGGCAGGTGGCGCAGGCTTCCGGTTGCCGGGCCTCGGCGACGGAGAAGGTGTGTCGGGTATGGCAGCCGTCACATTTATTCTGCTGGTAATGGCACATATCGCAGCCTTGCGCCACTTCCCGCTGCGGCATGGCCGCCCAGATGGTGTTTTCGACGTTGGCCTCCCAGTCAACCGCGTGGGAAGGATGGCCTTTACTCCACTGTTTTTGTGGCCATTCCTGATCTTTTTCCGACTCCGCTTCGGCGAATTCATCCAGATGGCACGAGCCGCAGGCGGCACGGTCCGGCATCACCAGATTCTCGGCGTGGTTGATGGTTTCCTTGCCGACGCCGCCATGACAATCGATACAGCCGACCTGATTGAGTTGCTGGCCTTCTTCAAGGAGCCCTTGTTTCACCAGATTGGCTTCCACTTCGGCCAGTTTTTGCTTCTTGTAGGCGCGCACGTCGCTGTCCGGCAGATTGCGGATCGCGGCCAGGTCGCTGTGAACGCTGTTTTTCCAGGCATGGAAGGCGCCTGGGCTGGTGGCTTGATGGCAGCCTGCGCAGTCATCGCGGCCGAATTCGCCCTGAACGGTTTTGGGCGGCTTGTAAAAATCCTTGGGGTTCCAGTATTTCTGGATGGGAATCGGCTCCCAGTAGTCGGCATGTGATCCTTTGCCCGGGTGAGCGTCATAGTAATTCTTCTTGAGCTGTTCAAAATCGGGTTGGTTCGCGCTGGCAACCCCGATCCAGCTGAGTCCTATTAAGCTGAATAACAAAATACTCAGCAAATCCAGTAGCTTGCGTTTCATAATGCACCTCTAAGACCGGCTTTAATTATTGTATCGATTCGAAACCAAAGTCTAACGCAATACGGGGCATAATCAAACAAATATTATGAGGGGCTCTAGCGCTGCCAGATGCTTCAACGGATTCATTGTTTAGCGCCGCAATGGATTGGTCTGTTAATCGTAAACGGCGAGCGGCTTCCAATTTGGGTTTCCCACGCCGGAACGTGGGAATGATATGTTATTCAGTTTATAGCGAGACTTTACGACGCGGCCTGCTTGAAATGCATGTGCTTGACCCAGGCGGCGCAAGCCGCGCCTACGACGATATAGGCGTAATTGACAAACAGGCCTGAGAGGGTGCCCGGGTTGTGTTCGACCGCATCGCGCAGTCCCGGCGTGACTGCGAAAGTCCAGACAATGCAGGGTATCAAGAAGGACAGGAAGCCCAGTCCGGCCGAGGATAAGGGATTTTTGCCGGTCGCTTCGGCGCTCCTGTAAAACCAGTAAGTGATGAGTAAAGCGGTAACTGTGCCTGCCATAATGAAATTCCGTAAGTTGACGTTGATGATAGCGCCACAGTACCAAATTGCCTTCTTCCGCTCAAGCCTGGCGCCCTCATCCGGCCTTGCTACTTCAGCCGCTCCGCCACGAGATCGCCGAGATACAGATAACCGTTGACGCTCAAATGCGTGTCGTTGGGCTTATAGAAATCCTTGACCAGTTTACTCTGCTGTATAAACAGATCGGCTAAGTTCGGGGCTGATAATGCCGGATACCGGGCCAAGGTATCCCAGATAGGGGTTGATACGCGTTTATTCAAATAAACCGTGGATTTATCCGGCACAACAAGCCAGACAGGCTGAATACCCGCCTTAAGCAGGTTGTTATTGATAGCCAGGACATTGTTTATTGAGTCAAACGGGGGTTTATCGAAGTCGCCATTGAAAAACAAACCATAGTTGCATAATTGGTGGGAAAACAAGCCGCAGCCATCCATAGCGACGAGCCGTGCGTTATTGAAAACGATAAAATCGCCAGGCCTCTCCAGATAAGTGAACTTGATCTTGTTGATCAGCGTTTTGAGCGTCCATTCACCGCCCGTTGGGCTTTTTATCGATGTCATCAGCGAGTGCGTGCGCGTCATGAGCGGTGAAGGCTTGCTGTGGACTTTGACTTCAATGCCGCCATTGTTTTTGCAAATAGCGTTCATACGCTGCTGAAAATAACGCTCAAGGCTTTCGAGCACGACATAGCGGCCTTTGAACCCGGCCTGGCGCAAGGCGTCGCCGATATTCTCGCAGGGCTTGAATTGGTCCCAATGGATGAAGCTGTGTTTTAAATGCTTTGGCAGCAGCCGGGTTTGCCAAAGCAGTTGTTCGGAAAAGGAATCGCCAATTACAAACACGTCTGAGTCAGTCAACGCATCGCTCTTTAGCTGGTCTTGAGCAATAAGCGGTTGAGACTGATTCCAGCCAAAATCCTTTTCCGGCAGATGCCCTACTCTGGTCAGATCGCCATCAAGCGGCTCGAAATACCATTCCACGCCCCACAACGTCAATATGGCAATGGTAAGAGGTACGATCAGTGTCAGGCTGTATTTTCTGAAATTAAAAGTATGCGCGAGAGAATTCATTGCTTAAAACTGGAAATACAAAAAAGGCGACTGCTTCGATAAGTTAATCAACGCAAAAAAGCCCAGAATCAAAATCGACAAGGCATGCCATAACGACGGCTGCCAGTGAATGAGACCCGGTTTTCTGATTTCCGGATTCGGCGCCGTTAAAGCCACCTGATGATTGGCCATGATTTGCGCGATATTGGGCAGTTTGAAGACGATGATCATCGTGACGATCAATATCTGAATAATTTTCTCCGTTTTCAGCCTGGTCAAGGTCATGACGCCATTGAACTGGAAGCCGAAATTTTCCAGCGCCTGGCTGAATTCGAACCGGCCCAGTTTATTGGACACCGAACAGCCGTTTAACCCCATCATGCCGTTGAGCATCCGCATGGCCGTATCGACGTTGTCGGCGCGAAAAAATACCCAGCCGACGACGACGGCCAGAAAAGTGCCTATTCCGGATAACAGGCGCGCATTCCTGCCGCCGTCCTGCCAGCCTGCCAAGGCCTTCAGCTCGCGCCAGGCATGGTTGATCAGCAGGTACAAACCGTGCAGCCCGCCCCAGATGACAAACGTCCAGCCCGCGCCATGCCACAGCCCGCCGAGCAGCATGGTAACCATCAAGTTCAGATAACGCTGCGCAGGGCCGTGGCGGTTGCCACCCAAAGGAATATACAGGTAATCGCGTAAAAAGCGCGACAGCGTGATATGCCAGCGGCGCCAGAATTCGATGATGCTGGAGGCCTTGTAGGGAGAATTGAAATTGATCGGCAGGCGCACGTTGAACAGCAGCGACAAGCCGATCGCCATGTCCGAATACGCTGAAAAGTCGAAATACAATTGCAGCGAGTACGATAAGGCGCCTATCCATGCTTCGAAGAATAACGGCTGCCCTCCTTGCTGAACGGCTGTAAAAACAGGCGTGGCAAAATCGGCCAGCGAGTCGGCTATGAATATCTTTTTCGCGAGCCCGAGCACAAAAATAGTCAGGCCCGTAGCGATATTTTCCCAGTTGATCCGGCAGATGTCGTGCCTGGCGAACTGCGGCATCATTTCCTTGTGGTGCAGTACGGGGCCGGCGATCAAATGCGGGAAATAAGTCACGAACAATATATAGCGAATGAAATTATGCTCTTTTGCTTTGTCCTGATAAGCATCCGCCAGGAAAGCGATCTGCGTGAAAGTAAAGAACGAAATACCCAGCGGCAATAGAATGTCGCCGGTCGAGAATGAAGTGTTGATCAGGCTGTTTATGTTTTCTATAAAAAAGTTGGCGTACTTGAAATAGCCCAGCAATATTAAATTGGCCATGATGCCGCCGATCAATAACAATTTTGCCTGGCCGGGGTAGAGAGAATGCCTATCCCTGATCAAATAGCCCGCGCTGTAATTGAAGACGATCGAGCCCGATAACAGCCCGATAAAACGCACATCCCACCAGCTGTAAAAAAACAGCGACGCAGCAGCAAGCCATAACAGGGCCAGAGGGTGGCTGCGTTTGCCGATGTAATAAAAACCCAGAACGGTAACGGGAAGGAATAGGAAAATAAAAATGTATGAGTTAAATAGCATGAATGGAGCTTCAATTATAGGGGTAAGCATGCGCTCATAAGCACTCTATTTTATCTCATGTCGAGCCTTGGGGTAGGCTTTACCACCCGACAATTCTCCGGTATCGAACAGGGCCGATAAAGGTAAACCTTAAATCGGCCCACTTTATTTTGCCCTCGCCGAGCGAATGAACCCGCGCGCCCTAAAGACTTGATCACAGTTTCCTTTACGGACGCACCGTGTTCACTTCAGCAACGCGTCGAAAAAGCCCAGCGATTCGAGGTCATAGACACATTCCGCCCGCACATCTGCGGGATGCCCGGGCTCCGGGCAGGGCTCGGCAGGAAAGCCGGTTTGGCGCGGATAATCGAAACTATGGTGGGCGTCCGGCATGACCGCCAGCGTCACCTCGTTGCCGGTGGCCTTGCTGGCGCCGTAGACGGCCTTGGCCCGATCCACCCGGATTCCGCAGTGGTAGCGGATCTTGGGAAGCGGATCTCGATCAAAGGTATCGGTTTCCTTGACGTAAGCGGCATCATAGAGCTGGTCATGGCTGCCGTGATTGATCCGCACCGGGGCGTAAGGGCGCCAATACGAATAGGACGTGCCGTTGAAAGCCCAAGTGTCTTCGCCGTATTTGAAGCCGCAGCCGGGATAGAATGCGACCGCCCCCTTGAACGGCTTGGTGCTCGCCTCCGTTCTCAGCGTTTTGCTGTCGATGGGCGTGGCACCCATGGCAACCATTGCGGCGGTAGCTCCCTGCGACCATCCCATTAGGCCGATCTTGTCGGCCTTGACGTCGCTGCGTGCCGCCAGCCAGGCGCGGGCCGCTTCCGCATCGCCCGGCCGCACCGTATTCTCGCTGACGCCTTGATCGTATTTCCAGCCGCACTGGTTCTGCCAGGCGCTCTCCGTCCGGTCCGCGGGTCTACGGACGGTATAGCTGTCTACCGCGACGGCGATATAACCGGCCTCGGCGAGCCTCCGCCCCCATTTGTCCAGATATTGCTCGACTCTTGGCTGCTGGGTAACCGGGTCGAGTTCATGGGGAATGCCGTTCCGCCACATGCCGCTGCAGCCATGCAGCATCGCCACGGCCGGCTTCTGTGCGGTAATGCTGCTGTCGTAAAAAATGACTCCGGGGAGATCCAGGTCGCCCCGCTGAATCGTCACTTCTTGAACGATCACTTCTGCCGATGCCATCTGATGAGCTAATGCGAAGATCGCTATTCCTGAGGTCAAGCGGCCGAAGCAGCCGGTAACTTGGTTTTTGGTTTTCATGATTTGTTGTTCTCCTTGTAGTCGCACTATGGCGTGCAGATCTCGCCGCTGACCAGGGCCTCGCCCGCACCGTTGATGAGAGTACCGGTCCCGGTCAGCGTTCCGGTCGCTCCGGCCCAGCGACCGCTACCGCCGACGATCTGATTGATCTCCGCGAGCACACCCTCGCCGGTAATCTGCAGCACAGCCGCGCCTTTCGTCAGAAGTATGCCGTCGCCGGTGTCGATCCGATCTTCGGCAGTCAAGAATACCACCCCGGTCGCCGGTGTGTCCGGGAGGGATGTTGAACTGGTACCGACGACCGTCGCGGTGCCCGCAAGCGAACCATACAGCTCGGCGGAAACGCACAGACCGATCGGGGAACCGCAGGTGAGTGTCTCTTCCGCGTGCAGGAAAACACGCGCGTGGACCTTCTTGCAGGACCCGCCGGAAGCGGATGCGGCATGGCTCATGCACAGCAATGCGATCGTGCCGAGGGCGAGCGTTGCGAAATGCTTGAGCGAACGTATCTTCAATGTATGTGACATGGTGATCTCCTGGTTTCGTAAAGTACTCGTAAGGGATAAGCGCGCTCCGGGCCGATCATGTGATCTTTATTGCCATTTATAAGAACGACTGTCCCATCTTGACTGCTCCCACCCAGAAACAGGTCGGCCTTATCCGGATCGATGTGCAGCCTGGGCTCTCCATTGGCATCGATGAAGTCGACTTTACCCTGTATTGGATCTGCCATAGTTTTCCCCTTGAATTGAATATTTGCCCTCTTTAGGTCTTTCAAGAAAAGATTCCTTTAAACCGGGAAGGCGGTTGGTAAAAGATGATTTTTCTGCCGGTCTGCGCTTACTTTCGGAGATTTCGGGTTCAAGAAAGTATCGATTCTGGCCGATTTAAGAACCGCCGCTTTTTGTGGCTACTCTTGTTCCGCTCTGATTTGTATGCCGATCGGTCAATCGACGCGCGGTTCACAGGTAAGCTCGAACTGGACAGCGGGACTAGAATAGTTGCGGCGACTAGGAAAAGTCGTTAGGAAACGGTAAGATTTGGTTAGGTTTCGGTTAAGAAAAATAACGAGGAAAGAGTATGTCGGAGCAGGGGGAATGGATATTCGGTCCGTACCGGCTGGAGCCGTGCGGTGCGCGCCTTTGGCGGGAGACGGAGGCGCTGACGCTGCCGGCCAGGCAATTGGCGGTACTGACTTACCTGGTGGAGCATCACGGCCAATTGGTCAGCAAAGAACAGTTGCTGGATGCGGTATGGGGGCACCGGTTCGTGAGCGAGGCCGTACTGAAGCTGGCCGTATATGAGCTGCGCAAAGCGCTCGGGGACGATCCGCGCGAGCCCCGGTACATCGAGACGGTGGCCCGGCGTGGCTACCGGTTCATCGCCGAAGTGAACCCGGCCAGGCCCATGGCGAAAGAACATGTGCCGTATGCGGAAACGCGGCACTGGGTAGGCCGGGAGGCGTTGCTGGAACGCCTGTTGCTACTCTGGCGGACTGCGCTGCAGGGCGAGCGGCAAATCGTGTTCCTGACCGGCGAGGCGGGGCTGGGCAAGACCACGCTGGTCGAGATGTTTCTGCAGGCTGCCGTGGCGGATGCGCCCGCCGTGCTGCGGGGGCAATGCATCGAGCATTATGGCTCGGGCGAGGCGCTGTTGCCGCTTCTGGATCCGCTCAGCCGAGCGGGCGACTCCCGGCAGGTAAAAGCCGCTTTGAGGGGCTATGCGCCGACCTGGCTATTGCAGTTGCCGGGACTGCTCACGGCGGAGGAACGTCTGGACTTGCAGCAGGAGGTGCTCGGGGCGACGCGGGAACGGCTGGTGCGGGAAGGCTGCGAGCTGCTCGAGGTGTTGAGCATGAATGCGCCGTTGATCGTGGTGCTGGAAGACCTGCACTGGAGCGATTACGCCACCCTGGATCTGCTCGCGGCGCTGGGGCGGCAGCGGGAGCGGGCGCGTCTCCTGGTGATCGGCAGCTATCGGCCGAGCGACGCGGCGCTGAGGGGTCATCCGATGGAACGAATGCAGCAGGAGCTGCAGACGCATCGGCTTTGCGCCACCCTTCCCCTCGACGCCTTCTCGCCCGATGAAGTGAACGCCTATCTCGCTTGCCGGTTTCCGGAAAAACCGCTTCCCGGAGCCGTGGCTCAAATCATTTATCGCCGCACCGGCGGACACCCTTTGTTCGTGGCGAACCTCCTGGATTATCTTCTGACCGAGGGGCGGCTGCGGCACACTGACGGCTTATGGAGTATCTCCGAGGACGGCGAAGGGTTGGAACGGGGGGTGCCGGAGGATATCCAGCAAATGATCGAACACCAGATCCGAAGGCTGAGCCCGGAGGAGCAACAAATTCTCCAGGTGGCCAGCGCGGCCGGCATGGAAAGCTCCGCGGCGCTTTTGGCGGCGGTGCTGGAGAAGGACCTGATCGCCGTCGAGTCCCACTGCGAGGCGCTGGCGCGGCGGGGACCGATGCTGGCCTCGGCCGGGGTGGCGGAGTGGCAGGATGGCACGGTCGCCGGAAACTATGGGTTTCGCCATGCCTTGTACGCAGAAGTGCTTTACCAACAGCTTCCCCCGGCCTATCGAGTCGCCTTGCACCGGCGCCTGGGCGAACGGCTGGAGCTTGCCTATGGTGAACAGTCGGGAGAGATCGCCGCCGAGTTGGGCCGCCACTTCGAAGAGGGGCGTGATTTCGCCAGAGCCCTGCGCTATCTGCGCCAGGCTGCCGATCAGTCGGCGGCACGCTTCGCCAATCGCGAAGCGCTCGACTATCTCGGCCGAGCCCTCGCGTGGGTGGACCGGCTGCCGGCGGAAGAGCGGGTCGACGCGCGTTTGGTGCTGTTGCAGCAACGCGCCCTCGTTCACCGCGCTCTGAACGATTGGCCGAGCGTGGTGGAGGATCTCGATGGCCTAGCTGCCCTGGCCCGCGCCGAAGGCCGATTGGAGCAGGAAGTCGGGGGCCTGATTTTCTTGTGCTTCACGCTGATGTTATATGATTCTGCGCGCTTTCTCGTAACCATGGAACAGGCTGTAGAACGAAGCAAGGCGGTTGCCGATGAGGGCCTTAAGGCATATGCGGAAGCTCAACGGGTCTATTTTCACCTCGAAATGGGCGTCTGGCCGGGAGATCGGGAGCAGACGGCCCTCGTGCGCGCTATCGATGCGGCTCGGGAGGCGGGAAATTGGCCGACGCTGGCTCTATATCTCATGCTGTACACGGCCTTCGAATTGTATCGGTCCGATTACCGCACTGCATTGGCTGCGGCGCGAGAGTACTCGCAGCTCGGCCGCGAGCTGGGCGACGGTTTTCATTGCGCAGCCGGTGATGTTTCCAAGACTTGGGCCTTGCTGCATCTAGGCGAGTGGGGCGAACTGAGAAAGCTCCTGGCGGAAGGTTTGCGCGCCGCCGAGCAAAACGCCAGTCCTTTCGTCCAGACCTTGCTCCAGTTGCTGGCGGCGTGGCTGCACCTGGAGGCCCTGGACTTTCAAGGCGGACTGGCGTTGTGCGAACGAGCGCAACCGCGGCTCGGTGATCCCCATGCCGTCATTTTCCGACCGATTCTGCTCGGACGGGCACACTTGGGGCTGGGGCAATATGACGAGGCCCCACGTTGCTTCGCAGAAATCACCTCCGGTATGGAAGCGGGCGTTTTGATCCATCGGCGTTTTGGCATGATGTTCCACCACGGAGTCGGCGAATACTGGCTGGCGCAGCGAGAACCGGCGCGGGCGCGCGCCGAAGCGGATAAGCTGTTCGAACTGGCCGGCCCGCCGGGCGAACGGGCCTATCTCGCACTCGGCCATCGGCTGCTCACGGAGATCGCCATGGCGGAGCATGCCTGGGAGGAAGCGCTGGCGCATCTGTCGCGCGCGCTCGCCATCGTCGATGCCGAAGGTGCGGAACTCCCGCTGGCGGCCTGGCGGGTGTATGCCCTCGCGGGAGATGTCAACCAGCGCCTGGATCGCCACGAGGAAGCACGCCGCTATTGGACGCAATCCGCGGCTATCATCCATAAACTTGTGGATTCCCTGGGCGAGGACGATGAAGAAGCCCTGATTTTGCGCGCCTCGCTGCTTAATGCCGAGCTCATGAAAAGAGAACTCCAATATACGTCCTAATCGGCTCGAAGATTTGTCTGCCGGTTGCCGAATACCGGAAGCCGGCATTCAAAAATCCTTTCCCAATCATGACCTTTCGGCCGGATGCCCGATTACCGATCCGGTATTCGCGGTGAAAGGCTTACCAATTCCTTACCGATACCTTACCGCTGCCTAACGACTTTGAGCGCAGTCATCCAGTAATCTGCCGACCGTCCCGTTCAGGTTGGCTTACGGCTAAACTCACCGCGAGCCATAGCCGCAGCGGGGCAGTGGTATGAGAAAAACCGCTGTCTTTATTATCATCTTTCCCATAAATTTTAAGAGATACAAATGAAACAAAATACGTTGTTTACCTTCGCTCTACTACTGAGTGCGGCAATCCCTACCTCTGCTTTAGCCGAGGATGTATGTGGCTTCCTAGACCATAAGGGATTAAGGATCACGGCAAATGGGCATGAAGGTGACGCCGCCTACGTTTCACCAGGGCTATCGCTATCAAAAGCGGCTGATGGTACATACACATTCCAATCGGTAATTTTCTTTAAGGGTGAAAAGGGTGACAAAATTATAGGTAAATGCAAAGATCGACACATAACCTTTAAAAGGATCAGAGAAGGTGGCTTCGAGCAAGATTATGATGGCTGGTTATTTGAAGGTGGAAGTGCCGAAACGCTTAGGGGCATGGCCGGAACTTTTGCGCACAATGGTGTAGAACAGTGGTCTTGGTACGGACAGACTATACCAACTATACCAAAATGATAAGTAAAGACGGCTAGGATGGGCAGGTTTCTTTGTTTGCTCCGCGCAAGAGGCTAGCCCGGATACATGCATGACTACTGAAATGGGAATCGCATATCCAAACTGTCCACCCTAATCAGGCTTTCAGCTCAATCCGCTTGCGGGCGGGATTTTGCGGTTTCATCAACAGGTAACCCACGATTTAAGGAATTATTATTTATGAATGAGTTATATAGGAATAATAGCAAGACTGCGGCAATCGCGCGGCGGTGGATTGAACTCTATAACGACGGCACGCCAACATTTTATGGCTCTGACCGATTTCTCGAGCTTTACGCCGAAGACTGTGTCTGGATTGAATATCCTTCGAAGCTGTTTCCGGCCGGCAGAAGTGGAGGATTGGCACAACTCAGAGAAGCGCTCACCTTCGCTCAATCAGTGATGGTTGACCGGCATGTTGTTCTCCATGAGCTCCTCGCCAACGATTCAGCATTTTCAATGCGCTGCACATGGTCGGCCACCGTTAACGGAGACTTGTTGGATTACCCCAAGGGCAGCCGGATAAGCCTAGAGGTTGGGGCGTTCTACAAAGTTCACCACGGTCATATTATAGAAGCCCGCGAGTTTGTGGCCGACCTGCCAGAGCTCGAAACGAGTGCGCTTCGAGCGAGCGACGACGGCGCCGAGGTACAGCAACTCGCGGGCGGTATGATGATCGAGTGAGCTCTGGCGCGGCTGAGCGGGACGGGGTTTGCAACCTTGTCTCAACGTTTGGACGCCCTTGGGCAGCCCCAACAACTTCCTTCATTTCCGAAGTTCCTCCAAACGTTACGGACGGGATGAATATCCCGTCCGGCCTTAAAAACCATTTCGACGAAGCGTTTTAACAACCCGAAGAATACAAGGATATAATCATGAAAATTCCCCAAAACTTGGCGGCGGTATTGGTATCCGCTGTATTGTCGGCCGGCATCCCCTTTCAGGCGAAAGCCACCGAATGCAAGCCAGTCAAGGCACACGCCATATCGTTCCTGACGACTACTGGATGCACGAGTCCCATCGGCCTCTGCGATACCGGGACCATCAGCGGAAATCTAGGGTTAAACGGAGCGATTGAATTCTTTACCGTGGATAGCACCGCTCCAGGTCCTAGCACTGCTCCAAATCCATCCACTACCCTCTCGTATAGCGGAATTTTGGAGATTACAACGAATCACGGTACTTTGATAACTCGTGACACGGGGGTGTTTGATACATCGACGGGAACATCCACGAGTGGATTTTCTAGTGCCTTTGCCACTGTTATTGATGGGACAGGGAAATACCAAGGCGCGTCAGGGTATCTTTTTTTCGCCGGCAAACCCGTCAACGGGCATTTTGAAACCCCAATAAGCGGCGAACTTTGTTTGCCTTAATGTCGATGAGGGCGTTGGAAACTGGAACCTGGAGTTCATCTTGATCAACTCCCAGATCAAATCTCCCGACAATGTGATCCTGCTTCACGAGATCGGACACGCGGCGGGGCTTGTCCATGAGGGAGCCGTCATCAAGAATGCCGAGGTCCTTAATGTCATGCAGTATTACGATCCCAAGGCCACCGTGCTGCCGGGGCGGGACGGGCTGAAGCCGAACCAGGTCAAACGCTTGGCCACTGCCTACTTTGCGACCTCGCCCAAAAAAGTAAAATGATCCTGGAAACAGCAGCAGGATGCGCCCGATTCTGTGGCTGGCAGACTGGGTGGCAGGACATCCCGAGCTTTGAGAAAGGAGCGCGAGACGGCCAGTCATCCTAGTCCCTCATGCCGTCAGTTTCCGACCGATCCTGCTCGGACGGGCGCACTTGGGGCTGGGGCAATATGACGACACCGCGCGCTGCTTCGCGGAAATCATGTCCGCTATGGAAGCGGGCGTTCTGATCGAGCGACGCTTCCGGCTGCTGTTCCACCAGATTGTCGGCAAATACAGGCTGGCGCAAGAAGAGACTGCGCGAGCGCGCGCCGAAGCGGACAAGCTTGCATAAGCCCTGCCACTTTTGTCCGGCTTTTCCATATGCCATAACCTGTCTTCCGCAATACGCACCTCTATTCCTGTTTTCGTAAGGCGGCGCCGGAGCGTAGAAACGGTAACCGGATGGTAGAGTCCGGGTTTATTTTCCAGAGATTTCCGGGAACTAGGAGGAGCAAACAAAGGCCAGACGTATAGTATCTTTCTGCCAACCTGAACTAATAAAAAAGGCGACCATCGTGCCCTTGACTAATCCCCAAAACGTACCGGACTGGATCATCAAAGCGCTGGACTCCGCCAGCTGCGGCATCACCGTAGCCGACGCGAGACAGTATGACACGCCTCTCATCTATGTAAACCGGGCATTCGAAGTCATGACCGGCTACTCGAAAGCCGAAATCCTGGAACGGAACTGCCGGTTCCTTCGGGGCGAGGACCATGACCAGCCCGATCTGGACATTCTGCGCAAGGCGATTGACGAGGGCCGGGAAACGACGGTCGTGCTCAGGAATTACCGCAAGGACGGCACGTTCTTCTGGAACGAACTGCGTCTGGCCCCGGTTTTCGACGACCAGGGCCGGCTCACCCATTACATAGGCATCCAGACCGATGTGACGGCGCAAAAGGAAGCCCAGGCCGAAGTGCAAAGGCAAGCCCGGCAGTTCCATAAATTCCTCGAAGCCATCCCTTCCGGTATCGTGGTGCTGGATGCGCAAAGCCGGATCTTCTTTGCCAACCGGGCGGCCAGCGACATTACCGGAAAAGCGCTCGAGCCGGGCAGCATAATTGAAAATCTGGTGGACTATTTCCAGGTGACCCTGGCCGGCACCGATAAGCCTTATCCGCTTGAAGCCTTGCCGACCACGCGGGCGCTGGCGGGGGAAACGCTGGCTGTGAGCGACGTAGAGATCCGGCGCGACGGCCGCTGTATCCCTCTCCATGTCAGCGCCTCCCCGATACATAACCAGCAAGGCGACATCAGCCATGCGGTTGCGGTTTTCGCCGATATTTCCGAGATCCGGGAAAAGGAAAACCAGCTGAAGGAAGAGGAAGTCCGCCATCGCGCCTTGCTGAACAGCTCCGTCGATGCCATCATCACTATCGACGCATCCGGCATCATCCAGTCCGTCAACCCCGCCACGGAGCGCATCTTCGGCTACCGCCCGGAAGAACTGCTGGGCCATAACGTCAGATTGCTGATGCCGGAGCCGCATCGCAACCTGCATGACCGCTACCTTGAAAACTACCTGAAAACCGGCCGCGCCAAAATGATCGGGGCGGCTCGGGAGATCTCGGCGCTAAAGAAAGACGGCACCGTATTCCCTATCGATCTCACCGTGACCGAGGTGAAGCTCCCCCAGGGAGTCACGTTCAAGGGCATCGTGCGCGACATTTCCGAGCGCAAGTCAGCCGAGGCGCTGGCCGCGCATACCTTGGCCGAGCTCAAGAAAAGCCAGGAAAACCTGCTGGTCTTGCTCAATCAATTCCGCGTAGGCACCCTGATGCTGGACGCCGATCACCGCGTGGAATTCGTCAGCGAGTCCTGCGAGCAGTTTGCCGGCATCGACCGCGACACCGCCGTGGGCCGTTCCTGGGATCAGGTTCTGCCTTTCGAAATGCAGTCGAAAATACAATTGCAGCGGCTGCTGGATCTTCCGCCCGCCGAACGCTACCGCATCACCCTGCACTGGCAGTGTCCGGACCGGAAAGCCTGCTGGGTGGAATGCGACGTGCGCGACGATCCGCAAGCGCCCGACCGCCACATTCTGCTGCTCTACGACGTCACCGAAATCCATCAACTGCGGCAGACCATCGACGAGAGCCGCTACGGCCGGATGCTCGGCAATTGTGAGGCCATGCAGGAACTGTACCGGCTCATCGAGGATGTGGCGCGCGGCGACTGGACCGTATTGATCGAGGGCGAAACTGGCGTCGGCAAGGAACTGGTCGCCCACAGCATCCATGCCGCCAGCCCGCGCAAGGACGGGCCGTTCATCGCCGTCAACTCGGCAGGACTCAGCGAATCGCTGCTGGCCAGCCAGCTTTTCGGCCACCGCAAGGGCGCGTTTACGGGCGCGGTCGCGGACCAGGAGGGCTTTTTCGAGGCCGCGCACGGCGGCACCCTGTTTCTGGACGAGATCGGTGATCTGCCCTTGAGCATGCAGGCCAGCCTGCTGCGCGTGCTGCAGGAAAAGGAAATCACCCGCCTCGGCGACACCCGGATACGCAAGGTCGATGTGCGGATTCTGGTGGCGACGCACAAGAATCTGACCGAAGAGGTCCGCGCTGGCCGCTTCCGCGAGGACCTGCTCTACCGCCTGCGCGTGGCGCGGCTTTATGTGCCGGCCCTGCGCGAGCGCAAAGCGGACATCCCGCTGCTGGTCGAGTCCTTCCTCTGCCAGAGCTTCCATTTTTCCAGCCGGGCTCAGCCCCGGTTCGGGGCCGAAGCCCTGCAATGCCTGATGAATTACGACTGGCCGGGCAATGTGCGCGAGCTGAAAGCCTGCGTGGACTATGCGGTTATCCACAGTAAAGGCGAGCGCATCAATCCTCAGGACCTGCCGCCCGAATTCAGCCGGGGCGCAGCACCTGCCTTTATCGAGACTGAACCCACGACGGCCGTGGAAGACGAGCGGGGCCGCATTCTGGCCGCTCTGAACAAAACCCGCGGCAATCGCCTGCAAGCCGCCAGAATGCTCGGCATCAGCCGCGCTACGTTCTACCGGCGTCTGTCTGAATTGGACATTTCGCTGAATCGATAGCCAGCCTATGGCCGTAACAGGCGCTTTTCAATCCAGTGTTCGCCCCGGGCCCGACTCGCAGATTCCGTAATCCTCCGACCTTGCCTGGACACTGTCTCGCGACTGTCTCATAAGACAGCTGTGAGACAGCCGTACTGTCTCACCCGCCAGGCAAAGTTGTTTTCAATTCTTTTCCTCTGAACATATCATTTTGATATTTATATTGTTTTTTATTTTTACTTAGTTGGCACGAGAGTTGCTTTATTAAGAACCAGAGATCCGGAGAACCATTGCGCCATAACAGCCATGCTCGATGGATCATTGATTATTAATTTTGTAAATTTTGAGTAGCCGAAAATGAAAATGATACATTTTGCAATCGCATTATCCATGGTGTCAGCGCTGTCACTGGGCATCAGTGGCATAGTTATGGCAGCGGAGCCTGACTATACATTTACGACCGGCGAAATCAAGGCCGGCCAGGGTTGTAACATCCACACCTATGACCTGCCAGAGAAGGGCGGCACCGGTATTTATGCCTATGAAAATCATGGAAATCAGCCATGTGATCTTCCGCTGAAACAGGCAGATAACCGAGACAAGCGAGTGGTGTCTGCCTGATTGCCGGAGGCAGAAATAGCGTCTGGACTCCCGGAAAGCTAACGGCTGCATTAAGAGAGACAAGCCGGGTGCGGTTCGTCGCAATCCGACACCTCCCTGGTCATGATCTGTAGCCGGTTCAGACGCGAAAACCTGTGTATTCGGTCTTTATTCAAATTTTTACCGTGTTGTAACTCGCCCGTAATACCCCACGTTTATCTTTTGTTTTTAGGTCCTTCCGTTTTTTGATTGTTTATATGATTCAAGCGCAAAGCGTCAAAAAGGAGCTTTTTATGAGCAAGGCCTTAATCGCCGCCGCCCAAACAAATCCCGGCATCCTTCGATACCCCGCCCATTCATCAGAAGCGTTGGAAGGGCCGGCCATAAGCCATCCGGCAAATCATGGTGAAGGCAGCGTGTTTGCCTTTAGCGAGCACTGGCTGACCCGTTATTATCAGCAATCCCTTTGGCAACAGCACCCGCTGTTGTTTCTGCTGCTGGTTTATTATGCGCAGCGTCAAGACTGGTCTGATCAGCAATGGCTGCAGTGTCGCCGGCAATCTCTCCGGAATCTTTTGGCCATGATCGACCTGCCGGCGACCGAAGCCAATTACCGCATGTTAATGGATATAACCGAGTTGGATGGGCTTGATCAACTGTCAAGTTATAGACCATCAGAACTCGCCGCGCTGTATCAATTCTTTAAAAGCGATGACGCAAGCTCATTGGCGGGCGCAACTCTGCATCAGACGATCAAGCACATGCTCCAGCGCTCTTTCATAAGTGAAGTGCCGGCCCTTGTTCTGAGCTAGTGGTGGCGTGGAAACGCCGCCGGTGACGCTCCGGCGCCACGCAACGCGGAGCGTTGCAGGATGCATTCCCACGCGGGAACGTGGGAACGCTAAGCTGCTAACCGATAAGCCGGCCCAAAGTCACCAAAGCCCGATCGACCCGTTCATCCCATTCGCAGGCGCAGTTCAGGCGGATAAAATTCCGGTACTTCTGCGTCGCTGAAAAAATCGGCCCGGGCGCGATGCTGATGCCTGCCTTCAGCGCCTGCTGCGCCAGTTCGACGGCATTGATGCCGCCGGGCAGTTCCACCCACAGCACGAAGCCGCCCGCCGGCTGGGTCACGCGGGTTTCCTTGGGAAAATGCAGGCTGATGGCTTCCGTCATGCGTCCGATGGCGCGGGCGTATTGATTTCTGGCCTGGCGCAGGTAGCGGTCGTGACTGCCGCCTTCCAGCATTTGCGCCACGGTCAGCTGGGCTAGGGTCGGAGCGGCCAGGTTGGTCACGTATTTCAGGTATTCCACTTTTTCAAAGTATTGGCCCGGCACGATCCAGCCGACGCGCAACCCGGACGACAACGACTTGGAAAACGACGAGCAATGCAGGACCCGGCCTTCGGTATCCCAGGCTTTCGCGACCGAGGGCCGCTGCAGGCCGAAACCCAGATCGCCGTAGACATCGTCTTCGAGCAGCGCGATGCGGTAACGATTCATCAGGTTGACCAGATCGCGCTTGCGCTCGTCGCTCATGCAATAGCCTAGCGGATTGCTGTAATTGGGCACGACGATGCAGGCCTTGATCGGCCACTGTTCGCAGGCCAGTTGCAGGGCGTCCAGCGCCATGCCGTCGCGCGGGTGCGTCGGAATCTCGATGGCTTTCAGGGCCAGCGACTCGATGACCTGCAGCATGCCGTAAAAGGTCGGCGATTCGATCGCGACAATGTCGCCGGGTTGGGTGACCGCGCGCAAGGCCAGCGTGATCGCTTCCTGACAGCCGTTGGTGATGACGATGTCGTCGGGGCTGACCTGACAGCCGGCCTCGGACATGCGCCGGGCGATCTGCCGTCTCAGCTCCGGGCTGCCGGGCGGAAATTCGTAGCCGGCGACGCGGTTGCGGTAGCGGAGCGAACAGCCAGCCAGCGTCCGCTCCACGCGTTGCGTAGGCAGAAACGACGGTGCCGGCACTGCCGCGCCCAGTTGCACCATGCCCGGATCGTTAGTCGCCTGTGCCAGACGCAGCACCATGTCCTGGCCGGTCACGGGCGTCGGCCGGCTGGACGGTTTGGACACGGCCGGCTCTTGAAATCTGGCACCGGGCCGGAAGCGCACGTAATAGCCGGAACGCTCCCGCGCTTCAATACAGCCCTGGTCTTCCAACTGGTGCAGCGCCGCAACCGCCGTGGCCGCGCTGATGTTATGCTGCTCGCGCAGCTTGCGGACGCTGGGCAGGCGGTCGCCCTGGCGGTAAACACCCTGGTCGATGGCTGTCAGTAAATGATCCGCGATGACTTCATAGAGTAATGCCATGGTTTTACCGTTACAGATAAGGCGTCAGGACAGCGGTACAGTGGCCGATCGACGCCATCTGTACCGGTTTAATTAGTTATTTCTGCTTCTGTATCGGCACAAGCATAGTGGGCTACGATAACGGCGTCAACAACAAGGAGTTCATCATGATTAAATCCCTCTATATCGTCGAACAGCCGTTCAGCGGAAAAGCCGACGGCCAAGCGCATTTGCCCGGCCGAGCCAGAACGGTTTTGAAAGGTGAGTTTTATGCCTGAATATGGGCCGGCAAATCGTCAAAGCCTGGCACTGGGCCTGTTAGGCGTATTCTGTTTCAGTCTGACATTGCCGGCGACCCGCTTGGCTGTGGTCGATCTGGACCCGGCTTTCGTAGGATTGGGGCGCGCCGTCATAGCCGCAAGCCTGGCCGCTATCGCACTTTGGGCGACGAAAGCGACCATTCCAACTAAACGACAATGGCTCAGGTTAGGAGCCACGGCACTCGGCGTCGTCATTGGCTTCCCGCTATTGTCGTCCCTGGCCATGAAAAGCGTTCCGGCTGCGCATGGCGCTGTTATTGTCGGTCTGATTCCGCTGTCGACGGCGCTGTTTGGCGCCTGGCTCGCAAAAGAGCGTCCCGGCCCTTTCTTCTGGCTGTCGACGATAGTCGGCAGCGCCGCAATCGTCGCGTTTTCTTTTGTGGCCGGAGCAGGCGCGTTTCAAGCTGCGGATTTTTTATTGCTGGGCTCTGTTATCGCGGTCGGTTTCGGCTATGCGGAAGGTGCCCGGCTGTCCAAGGAGATCGGTGCCTGGCAAACCATCAGTTGGGCCTTGCTGCTGTCCGTGCCGGTATTGCTGCCGCCTGTTGTCATGTCGGCGCCGACGGATATTTTTGCGGTGCGCTGGACGAGCCTGCTCGGATTCGCTTACGTCAGCATCGTGAGCATGTACCTGGCCTTTTTTGCCTGGTACAAAGGGCTGTCCATGGGCGGCATCGCCCGCGTAGGGCAGCTTCAGTTACTGCAACCGTTTTTAACGCTTGCCGGCGGGGCAATCATGCTGGGCGAATCCGTACAGGCTTCCCAAATCATTACCGCCATCATTGTGCTTTGTTGTGTTGCAGTTGGCAGAAAATCTCTGCCCGCCAATACAGTCGTTATCCAAAAACATTAGCGAGGATTGATATGTCTGAACAAGCTCTGTGCTGGCTGAACGGCCAGCTGTTACCACTGGCGGATGCGTCCGTTCCGGTCAACGATCACGGTTTGCTGTACGGCGACGGCGTTTTCGAAGGGATCCGCATCTATCATAAACGCGCGTTCCGCCTGCAACAGCATCTTGACCGCCTCGCGTTGTCGGCCAGGGCGATTGCGCTCGATATGCCTTACAGTCTTGCCGAGATGACGGCGGCCGTCGAGGAAATCGTAGAGGTTTTCGGCTGCGAGACAGGTTATATCCGGCTGATGGCGACGCGCGGGCCCGGCCCGCTGGGGTTGAATCCCGTCGGCTGCCATCGGCCCAACGTGATCATCATTGCCGATCAGATAAGTCTCGTGCACAGCCAGAGCCGCGAACAGGGCGCCCGCCTGATCATCGCGGCCACGCGCCGGCTGCCGTTCGACGGCCTGGACCCGAGGATCAAAAGCCTCAACTATCTGAACCATATCCTGGCAAAGATCGAAGCCAATCACGCCGGCGTCGATGAAGCCGTTTTATTGAACGGTCAGGGGCGGGTGACCGAAGGCACGGCCGACAACCTTTTTATCGTGCGGGACGGAACGCTGGCCACACCGCCGTGCACGGAAGGGGCGCTCGAAGGCATTACCCGCGAATTGATTCTGGAACTGGCCGCCGAGGCGGGCATTCCTGCGCAAATCGCGCCGCTGGCGCCTTATGATCTTTATACGGCGGATGAATGTTTTCTGACCGGCACCGGCGCGGAAATGATTCCGGTCAAGGATATTGACGGACGAGGATTGACGAAATGCCCGGGGCCGGTTTTCAAACAGCTGAACCGGCTGTTTTTCGAGCGCATCGAGACGGAATCCAGGTAAATTTATCGTTCCCATGCTCTATGCGTGGGAACGCATCCTGCAACGCTCCTGCGTTGCGCGACGCCGGAGCGTCACCGGCGGCATTCCCACGCGGGAGCGCTCATCGTTATACACATCTCTTCGAGATACACTGTTGGGCGTTCAGCGCGATGGCGAAATCACGCAATCGCTGGAGCCCGATCCACCTAACCTTAGGACCAGGTGGTCCATCGCCC